>NZ_JBFAIU010000516.1:0-3708 GCF_040654855.1 Asanoa sp. NPDC050611 | reverse complement strand
CCGACCGGAAGATGCTCTCCCGCAGCCCGGTAAGCACCAGGATGGCGATCAGCACGCCCTCGATGACCACGAGGCCCATCGCGTCGGCCCAGAGCCGGGGTCGGCGGGAGCGAGGCGCGCGGACTCGGCCACGGTGCGCAGGCCCTGCCCCGGTGGCAGCTGCGCGTCGCCGGCGAACGCCGCCGCGACCAGCGCCTCGAGATACGTCTCCCGGGCGAGCGGGGCGTCCAGCGGGGTCAGCCGCCGTGCCGCGGCCAGCAGCAGCATCGGGGCGGCGGGGCCGCGGCTGCGGGCGAACGCCGACTGCGCGCGGAGCCGCTCCACGCGGGCGAGCTGCAGGCCGTTCAGGTCGACCATCTCCGCGGTCGCGAGCAGCCCCTCGGCCTCGTCGGGTGTCCCGGCCGCCAACGCGGCCGCGGCGGCGGCCATGGCTCGTTCGCCGCGGCGTGCCGGATCGGGCGTGAGTTCGGCGGCGCGTCGCAGGAACGCCGCTTCGGCCGCGGCACCACCCCGGCCGCGCGCCCGGTCCGCTGACCGTTCCAGCTCTCCTGCCAGGCGTTCGTCCGGTGCCGCGGCGGCCGCCGCGAGGTGCCACGACCGCCGATCCGGGTCGGTCCGAGGGTCGGTCACCTCGGCCAGCGCGCGATGCGCCTCCCGCAGCTCGAGCGGCGTCGCGGAGCGGCGAGCGGCCGACCGGACCAGCGGATGACAGAAGCCGACGCGCATACCCAGCCTGACCAACCCGGCGGCCTCCGCGGGCGCGGAAACCTCGCCGTCCAGACCGAGCAGGAACGCCGCCCGCCACAGCACCGTCGGATCGCCGAGCGGTTCGCTCGCGGCCAGCAACAGGAACTGCTGGGTCGGTGCGGGCAGGAGGCGCAGTCGCCGCATGTAGGCCCGCTCGATGCGAGCCGACCGGCTCTCCAGCGGTCGCGACCTCGGCAGGTGGAGCCACCCACCGAGGTCGGTCGCGCTGACCTCGTCCGGCAGTTCGAGCAGGGCCAGCGGATTGCCGTGCGCCTCGGCGATGATCCGGTCCTGCACGCGTTCGTCGAGGAGTGCGGGAACCGCCGATGTCAACAACGCCCGGGCGTCGTGGTCGGCCAGCCCCGTCACCGGCATCTCCGGCAGCCCGAGCAGCTCCCGGTCGTCGCTCGGCTCGAGCTGGGCGAAGACCAGGGCGATCGGGTCGGCCACCAGCCGCCGCGCCACGAAGGCCAGGGCCTGCACCGAGGCGCGGTCGAGCCACTGGACGTCGTCGACCAGGCAGATCAGTGGCTGGCTGCTCGCCGTCGCCGACAGCAGGGTCAGCACCGCCAGCCCGACCAGGAAACGATCAGGAGGCGGACCGTCGGCGAGGCCGAAGGCGACTCCCAGCGCGGCGCGCTGCGGAGCCGGGAGGCCGTCCAACCGATCGAGCATCGGCAGGCACAGCTGGTGGAGCCCCGCATAGGCCAGCTCCATCTCCGACTGGACACCGGTGACCCGGATAACCCGCGCGTCGGCGGCTTTGTCGCCCAGATAGTCCAGTAACGCCGTCTTGCCCTCGCCGGACTCGCCGCGCAACACCAGCACCACATGGTCACCGGCTCGCACCTCGGCCAAGAGCTGATCGAGCCATTCACGCTCTGCGCGCCGGCCGTAAAGTCCATGCCCTGGATGCATCGGGACGTCTCCCCTGGAGCCGTTCGCCCGTTACCGCAGGACACCGGCCACGAACCGGCAGCCAAACGGTTCCGCCCTTCAAGCGTAGTGCGCGGCATCGGGCGAACGACCGCATTCACGCCCCCTACCGGCCCTACTGCTTGTCGTTGGCGCGACAGCCGCTTGCCAGCGACGGATTACGAGGATGAGGATCTGCCCTGGGCCCATTAGCGGTCCGAAATGGACAAACGAAACGGGGAGGAGCGCCAATGACTCGTACGGTTCTGCGTGTCTTGGCCACAGTCACCACGGCGATCACCCTGACGGCGCTGGCACAGGCGCCCGCGCGGGCTGACGACCCGGTCGCGATCTCGGGTCACGTCTCGTCGAACTCCAGCGGCGCCACGGTCACCGACGGCTGCGTCACGGTGTTCCAGGCCGACACGCCCGTCGAGGTGGCCACCGGCTGCCTCGACGCCGACGGCCAGTTCACGGTGCCGGTCACCCCTGGCGCGTACAAGGTGCGCATTCGGGCCACGGGCTTTCCGGATCAATGGTATTTCCAGAGCAGCACCTTCGCGCGAGCGGCCCGCGTGGACGTGTCCGAGTTCGGGTTCTTCATCTCCGTCAGCCTCTTCGACGGCTTCGCCGACATCGCCGGCCGCATCACCCGGTCTGACGGCGCGGCGGTCGAACGTGCGGCGGTGACGGCGACCAGCGTCGCGTCCGGCAGCCAGACGGCCGCCATGACGGACGCGAACGGCGCGTACACGATCGCCGACCTCGCGCCGGGGCGGTACACGGTCTTCACCCACACCGACGACCTGGGCTCACAGTGGGCTTTCGCCACGAAGGTGTTCGCGGATGCGGCGGTCTTCGACCTCGCGCCCGGTGAGGTGCGGGTCGTCGACGACACGCTGCTGCCGTTGAGCACGGTCGAGGTCGTCATGGTCGACGAGAAGGATCACAAGCGCATCACCCGCGGCTGTGTGCACGTGACCGATCGGCCCGGTGGTGAGACGTGCGAGAACGCCAACGGCGTGTTCACCGTCGGCGGTGTGCCGGCCGGTGACTACGAGGTCCGGGCGGAGCCCGAGGGCACGCACTGGCCCGCCACCAGGACGCTGACGGTCGCACCGGGCCGGACACAACGCATCACCGTCGAGGTGGAGCGGGCGACCGCGTTCGTGACCACCGTCAGGGAGTCGGCCACCGGCAGGCCCGCGGCGGGCGTGTGCGTCCAGTTCGCCAACCCCAACCTGCACCCGGCGCTGTTCAGCCAGGGCTGCAGCGCGCCCGACGGTCGGCTCGTCGTCGGCCCGCTCGAGGGCGCTGTGCGGACGCAGATCTTCGCCCTGCATCCGGACGACCGTTACGGCGCACAGTGGATCGGAGCCAAGGGTGGCACGGGCGACCAACGGAGGGCCACGTTCTTCACCGCCAAGAACGACGAGGCCAAGGCCATCGCGCCGATCCGGGTCGACCCACCGGGCTCCGTCACCGGTGTGGCCCGCGACGCCGGCACGGGTGCCCCGTTGAACCGCGTGTGCGCGTTCCCCTTCGCGCTCTCGTCGACGACCGCCCTCGACCGTCAGGTGGGGCCGCACTGCTCCGACGCGACGGGCCGATTCACGATCAACGGGCTCGGGCCGTACGCCTGGCCGGTTCTGCACATCGCGGTGTTCCGTCCGCAGTACGCCTGGCTCTGGTCCGGCGGGGCGTCGGACCGCTTCGCCGCCGACTACGTGCAGGTGCGGTCCGGTGGCACCACCACCAAGGACATCGCGATGGTGCCGGAGGGCACGATCACCGGGGGCGGATCGACGGCGACCGGTGAGCCGGCATTCGTCGGCGGCATCATCGCCCACAACACGCGGACCGGCGACCTCGCCGCGCCGCCGACAAGCAGTTCCGACTTCGAGACCGGCGGGTACGTCGTGCGCAGCCTCGCCACACAGGACGTCCGGATCGCGGACTTCGTGGCGCGCTTCGAGTGGCTCAGCAAGCCCGACAACCTCGACACGGTCGCCACCGTCTCGGTGGTCGTCACGGTCGTGGTCACGA
>NZ_JBFAIU010000515.1:0-3710 GCF_040654855.1 Asanoa sp. NPDC050611 | reverse complement strand
CGTCTTGGCTTGCTCCTGCCCGCCGCCCGAGTCGCGACCGCAGCCGGCCAGGACGACCGAAACGGCTATCCTCCGCGGCGAAGCCGAGCGGCGCCCCGTGGAGTCGCGGTGTGCCGCGCCGACACCTTCTCGCCGCCGCCGCCGGCCAGCTTGCCCTGCAGGCAGTCGGTGAACTGGCCGAGCAGCCGGCCGCTGACGTCGGCGATCATGCCCCGGCCGAACTGGGCGATCCGGCCCGTGACGGCGAGGTCGGTGTGCACGTGCACGTCGGTCGACGACGGGTCGGCCGACGGCGTCAGCGTCGCGCGGACCGTCGCCTTCGCCGTGCCGCCGCCGCGGGAGTCCTTGCCGGCGGCCTCGACGACCACGCGGCGGCTGGCCTCGTCACGCTCGACGAACGTGCCCTTGCCCGCGAACGTCATCGACACCGGCCCGAGCTTGACCTTGACGGTGCCGTTGAAGTTGTCGCCGTCCCGGCCCGTCAGCGCCGCGCCCGGCATGCAGGGCACGATCGTGTCGAGGTCGAGCAGGACGTCCCAGGCGCGCTCGACGGGTGCCGCGACGGTGAACTCGTGTTCCAGCTCCATTGCAGGGTCTCCCAGTCAGCGTCGGTCGAGGTTCTCGTGGATGCTACCGTCCAGAGTGGACAGCTTCTGCCCGCCGCCGCCCCAGCGGTCGGCGATGATCTCGGCGGTGATGCTCACCGCGGTCTCCTCCGGCGTACGCGCGCCCAGCGCCAACCCGATCGGCGAGTGCAGCTTCTTCAGCTGCGCCTCCGACACGCCGGCCTCGACGAGCCCCGCGACCCGGTCGTCGTGGGTCCGCCGGGAGCCCATCGCGCCGACGTACGCGAACTCGCGGTCCAGCGCGAGCTTCAGCACCGGCAGGTCGAACTTCGGGTCGTGGGTGAGCACGCAGACCACCGTGCGGCCGTCGACCCGCCCGGCCTCGATCTCGCCGGCCAGGTAGCGGTGCGGCCAGTCGACGACGACCTCCACGCCGGGGAACCGCCGCGACGTGGCGAACACCGGCCGGGCGTCGCACACCGTCACCCGGTAGCCGAGGAACGCGCCCTGGCGGGCCAGCGCCGAGGCGAAGTCGATCGCGCCGAACACCAGCATGCGCGGCGGCGGCGCGTAGGACGCGACGAACACGGTCACCTCGTCGCCGAGCCGCTCGCCGCCGGGCCCGTAGTGCAGCGGCCCCGTCAGACCCGAGGCCAGCATCCCTCGCACGTCCTCGACGAGCGCGTGGTCGAAGAAGTCCGACCCGAGCGAACCGTCCACCCGGTCCGGCCAGACCACCACCCGCTGCCCGAGCCGGTCGCCCGGATCGCGGATCACCGTGGCCACCGCGACCGGCGAGTTGGCCCCGATCGCCGCCGCCACCTCGCCGAGCTGCGGGAACGACGCCGGGTCGACCCGCTCCACGAAGATGTCGATGATCCCGCCGCAGGTGAGGCCGACCGAGAACGCGTCGTCGTCGCTGACCCCGTAGCGGACGAGCTGCGGCTCACCGGACTCGATCGCGGCCAGGCCGAGCTCGTAGACGGCGGCCTCGACACAACCGCCGGAGACGCTGCCGACCGCGGTCTGGTCAGGCCCGACGAGCATGGTGGCACCGGGTGGCCGCGGTGCGCTCTTCCAGGTGCCCACCACCGTGGCCATCCCCACCGGTCGATCCTCGCGCCACCAGCGCGAGAGGTCAGCGAGCACGTCACGCACGATCATCGCCCCCAGGTCTCACTATGGCCGGTCCGGTCCGCGCACGCCACCGGTCCGTCCGGTGGGCGTGCCGCGGGCCGGCGTCGGCCAGGGCCACCAACAGGTCGTCGAGCGCGTCCAGCCGGTGCGCGCTCACCACCGCGTCGCACCAGGGCCACGCGGCGGCCATTCCCCCCGTCAGCGGCCGGAACGCCGCGCTCTGCGTGCGCGGGTTCGCCCAGACCACGCGATATGCCAGGCGCGACAGGCGCGCCATCTGTTGCCCCAGCACCTCGGGCGGTCCCGTGTCCCACCCGTCGCTGAGGATCAGCACGACGGCACCGCGGGCCATGCCCCGGGCGCCGTGCTCGTCGATGAACGTGCGCAGGGCCGCGCCGATCCGCGTGCCGCCGGACCAGTCCGGCGCGGCGCGCCCGGCCCGCTCCAGCGCGACCGCCGGCGGCACCCGGTGCAGCACGCGGGTGAGCCGGGTCAGCCGGGTGGCGAACGTGAACACCTCGGCCCGCCGCCCGCCCGCCGCGCAGTAGACCAGTTGCAGCAGGGCCCGGGCGTAGGGCGCCATCGAGCCGGAGATGTCGCAGAGCACCACGAGGCGGCGCGGCTTGACCCGTGGGCGCCGGCGCCGCAGCCGCACCGGATGGCCGCCGGTCCGGCGCGCGGCGCGCAGCGTCGCGCGCAGGTCGACGTGCGGGCCGCGCAGGCCGACGAGGGTGCGCCGGCTGCGGCGCGGCGGGCTGGCCAGCTTGAGCCGCCGCATGGCGACGGCGAGATCAGCGAGCTCGTCGGGCGAGAGCTTCGCGAAGTCGCGCCCGCCGAGTCGTTCGCTCGCCGTCGCTATCACGGGATACGGGCTACGGGTCCCGGGCGACGAAGGAGGGGAACCAGGTGGCCGGTCGCCGATCCCCGCCTGGCCACCGGGCGTGGAGCCCGACCGGGGCGGCACGCCGCTGGTGCCCGGCGCGGCCTCGCCGCCACGGCCCGAAGCCTCGTCGACGAGCCCGCCGAACACCAGGTCGAACGCCCGGTCGAAGGCCGGCCGGTCGCCCGGGTCGGCGAGCAGCGTGACGGCCGCGCAGTGGTAGAGCGCGCGGGTGGTGCCCGGCCGGGTCAGCAGCACCGACCGCGCGAACCGCTCGCTGCGGTCCGGACCGACCGCGACGCCCGAGTCGTGCAGCACCGCGCCGAACCTGGCGACCACGGTCGCCAGGTCGGCGGTCGGCGGCTCAGTCATCGAAGACCCCGCTGGCGCGTACGGTGGCCAGGTCCTCGTCGTATTTGACGAACGCGGGCAGGGTCCGCCGCGCCGCCAAGGGACTGAGCGCGTCGACACCGAGCACGCGCAGCGCCGTCGCCCAGTCGATCGCCTCGGCCACCCCGGGCGGCTTGTAGAGCTCGAGCCCGCGCAGCCGGCGCACCGCATCGGCGACCTGGTCGGCCAGCGGGTCGCCGATGCCCGGCACGCGCCGGCGCACGATCGCCGCGACGCGGTCGGCCGCCGGATACGGGATCCAGTGGTAGAGGCAGCGCCGCTTGAGCGCGTCGTGCAGGTCGCGGGTGCGGTTGGAGGTCAGCACCACGATCGGCGGCAGCACCGCCCGCCGGGTGCCCAGCTCCGGGATCGTCACGGTGTTCTCCGCCAGCAGCTCCAGCAGGAACGCCTCGAACTCGTCGTCGGCCCGGTCGACCTCGTCGAGCAGCAGCACGGCCGGGCGCGGCCCGGGATGCTCCAGCGCGGTCAGCAGCGGCCGGCGCAGCAGGAACTCGGGCGTGAACAGGTCGGCCGAGGCGAGGGTCGCACCGGACGCCTCGGCCAGCCTGATCGCCAGCAGCTGCCGCGGGTAGTTCCACTCGTAGAGCGCCTCCGAGACGGTCAGCCCCTCGTAGCACTGCAGGCCGGCATCGCGCTGTTCACGCTCGCGTCGGCCGCCTGTGCGCTGGCCACCGAGCCGTGGATGCTCACCACCGCCCGTGCGGTGCAGGGCGTCG
>NZ_JBFAIU010000514.1:0-3722 GCF_040654855.1 Asanoa sp. NPDC050611 | reverse complement strand
CAGCGCGTGGATCAGGTGGTTGCCGCCGATCGAGAGCGCGTCGCCGTCACCGGTGACCACCCAGACCGACAGGTCCGGCCGGCTCACCGACAGGCGCCCGTACCCGGTCATCCGGATCAATCAGTAGGTGCGGACCCGCACGTTGCGGATCTCGATCACGTCGCTGTTGCCGTGGTTCTGCAACCCGACGAAACCGCTGAGGAACTGGCGCATGTCGGTCGGCGGGTCACCCGCGCGCGACGACTGCTTGCCCGGCGTGTTGTCGAACTCGTTGATCACCACGCCGTTGCGGATCATCATGTAGCGCTGGCCGATCACGCGGATCTCGTAGTCGTTCCAGACGCCCTTCTCGGTGGCCCCGGACTCGGCCAGGTTGTTCGGGTCGAAGTTGTAGACCGAGCCGGTCTTCTGCGGCTCGCCCGTCGCGCCGTCGTAGATCTGGATCTCGTGGCCGCAGAAGATCGCGACCCAGGCCTGCGACGACCGTGCCGACCCGACCGTCCCGCAGGAACCCGGCGGGCGCTGCTCCAGCGGGGTGCGCGGGTCCGGGAACCGGACGAACACACCGCTGTTGGCCCGGACGGTGTCCGGCGAGATGTCCTTGAACTGCAACTTGATCGAGTAGTCCGCGAACGCCTGGTCCGCGTACCACAGCATGCCCAGGCCGCCGCTGCTGCGGATCGAGCCGTCCGGCCGGAGGCCGAAGTTGCCGCTGGGCGCCTGCCGCCAGCCGGCCAGCGAGTACGCCGATCCGTCGAAGATCGTCTGGTACCCGTTGGTGGCGCCGATCGGCGACTGGGTGCCGGTCCGCCGCAGCGAGTTGGCCTCCTGGTTGTCGATGACGTGGGCCGTGGTCAGCTCCGTGATCACCGTGTCGAGGTGGTCGGCGAAGGCGCCCCGGTTGGGCCACGTCGTCTCGTCGTCGATCAGGTCGTTGATCGTGCAGCCGCCGCCGACCTGCCGGTTGGCCACGCCGCTGTCGGTCTCCAGGAAGTAGACCGTCGGCCGGGCGTCGGCCGCGACACACCCGGCGGTGACCGGGATGCTCGACTCGACGACCTCACCGTCGGCGTACGTCACCTTGAGCTTGGCGGTGAAGGTCCCGTAGCGCTTGTAGGTGTGCTTCGGGTGCGGGGCCGTGGAGCCCTTGGTGTTGTCGCCGAAGTCCCACTCCCAGGCCACGCCGCCGACCCGGTTGCTGTTGAACTCGATCGTGCGGGGCGTGGTCGGGGTCGCCGACTTCGCCGTCGCCAGGCTCGGGTTCGGGGTCGCCTGACCACCGCTGTAGGTGATCCGGATCAGCTTCTGGTTGCCGTGCAGGCTGAAGAAGCCGCCCGCGTAGTCGAGCATGTAGAGCGCGCCGTCCGGGCCGAACTTGGCGTCCATCCAGGACTGGAGCTGGGTCTGCCCGTTGGTGCCGCCCGGGATGATGCGGCGCAGGTCCTCGGCGAACGCCGGGGCACCCGCCTCGCGGGCCGTCTCCGGGTTGACGGTGACGGCGATCCGGTTGTTGGCGTTGGACTGGTCACCGATGAACCACTTGTCGTCCCAGTACGCCGGCCAGGCCACACCGCTGTTCACGTCGACGTTCTCGCGGTGGTAGGTCGGACCGTCCATGATGGCCTGTCCGCCACCCGTCAGGTAAGGCTGGGTGTAGGTGGTCTCGGACTGCACGTAGGTGGGCAGCCCGCTGCCGTCGGTGCGCTTCGGGAAGACCGGGCCACCGCCCTGCGGCGAGTACCAGATCATGTTGTCGCGGATCGGCGGCAGGTTGACCAGACCGGTGTTGCGCGGCGACTCGTTCTTCGGGTTGTCGCAGTCGTACCAACCGGTCAGCTGGGTCGCGTCGGTGTTGCTGCGGTCGCGGTACGGCTGCCGGTTGCCCATGCAGTACGGCCACCCGTGGTTGCCGGCCTGCGTGATGATGGTCGCCGTCTCGTACTTGGCCGGGCCCAGCTCCGGGCTCGGCGCACCCGCGTCGGGGCCGACCCAACCGGCGGTGAGCCAGTTGTTGACCGGGTCCCAGGCGATCCGGGCGATGTTGCGCACGCCCATCACGTAGATCTCCGGACGGGCCTTGCCGCCACCGCCCTCGTGGCCGGTGAACAGGTTGCCGTCGGGGATCGTGTAGGTGCCGTCGTCCTCGGGGTGGATCCGGATGATCTTGCCGTTCAGGTCGTTCGTGTTGCCGGCGGTGCGGCGGGCGTCCTGGAACGACGTGCCCGCGAACTCCTGCGTCCAGTTGTTGCCGGAGTAGCCGTCGGAGCCGCCGGACGAGTTGCTGTCACCGGAGCCGATGTAGAGGTTGCCGGACTCGTCGAAGGTCATGCCGCCACCGGCGTGGCAGCAGCTGTGGATCTGCGTGTCCCAGTGCAGCAGGTCCTTGCGCGTCGCCTGATCGATCGTCTGCGCGGCCTTGTCGTAGGTGAACCGCGAGACGGTCCGCTGGCCGATCCGCTTCTCGCGGTCGATCGACTCGTGCGGCATCCAGTAGACGTAGACCCAGCCGTTCTCGGCGAACTTCGGGTCGAGGGTGATGCCGACCAGGCCTTCCTCGTTCTTGACGAGCTCGCTGCCACTGCCCCGGTTGCCCATCACCCGCAGCGTGGTGAGGAGCTTGACCTGCTTGGTACGCGGGTCCCAGGAGTGGATGGTGCCGCAGCCGAGGCCGACGTTCGGGTTGCTCCAGTCGACGACCGGGCCGCTCGGGCAGGCCGCCTTGCCGATGTAGAAGACGGTGCCGTCGTTGGCGATCGTCAGGCCGTGCGGCTCGCCGATCTGGTCGAGCTGGCCGGGCTGGTTGGCCGCGGTCAGGCGCTCGACCTTGTAGTTCGACGCGATGGTCGCCTGGCAGTCACCGCGCACGAGGCCGGTGGTCCACTGGATCGCGCCGAGCAGGTGGCCCAGGAACTTCGTGTCGGTGGTGTAGCTGGCGTCGGTGCGCCCCATGCCGGTGTAGAAGGAGCGGCCGCCGTCGTAGTCCCGGCACCAGGAGATCGGGTGGAACGCGCCGTTGCCCGACAGGCCGGCGTTGTACGTGTGCTCCTGCACCTGGGCGATCGTCTGCACGTTGCCGGTCGGGTTCGGGTCCCAGTTGATCCACTGGTCCGACCGGGTCCAGGTCAGCGGCAGGCCCTTGTTGGCCGGGTGCTGCCGGTCGGTGACGCTGACCGTCGCCTGCTGCACGTTGGCCTCCGGCGGCGGGCCGGCGTCCGGGCCGATCAGGAAGATCTCGGCGAGCTGCGTGGCCGACTCGCCGCTGTTGGCCGTGATGTCCAGCCGGTAGTACAGGTAGGCGGTCGTGTTGGTGAAGGAGAACTGCCGGGTCTGGAACCGCTGGTCGAACACCTGGTTGGTGCGGGTGTCCAGGTCGGTCCAGGACTGGCCGTCGTTCGAGCCCTGCAGCTTCCAGTCGCGCGGGTCGCGGCCGGCGAAGTCGTTGGCCGAGGTCAGCGCGTACCGGTTGATCACGGTGGGGGCCGCGAGCTTGCCCTGTAGCCAGGCGGTGCGGGCGAAGCCGAGCCACTTCGTGCCGGTCCGGCCGTCGAAGAGGTTCGCGACGACCTCGTTCGGCGGGTTGTTGGCGCTGGCCGCGGACTCCACGACCTTCTCGGCGTTGGGCAGGCTCGGCGCCGGCCGCGTGCCGATCAGGCCGGTGAACCACTCCGAGCCCGGCTGGGCCCGGGCCGCAGCGCCGTGAACGGGGTGACCGTGATCGTGCC
>NZ_JBFAIU010000513.1:0-3734 GCF_040654855.1 Asanoa sp. NPDC050611 | reverse complement strand
GCCCGGGACCTGGACGCGGACGAGGTCGGTTCCGATGGCTGACCCGGCCGTGCACCCCAGCGCGGAGCCGTTGCATCGAGCTCCCGCAGGGCGGGCAGGTCCGGCAGCGTCGCCGGGTCCCAGTCGTAGGCGTTCTCGACGGTCAGCGCCCGGAGCCGGGGGAGAGCGGCGAGTCCGTCGGTGTCGGTGAGGGTGCCCGGCGGGTCAAGCAGCTCGATGTCCAGGCTCTCGACGTCGGCGAGGCCGGTGAGCACGCGGGCGGAGAACGCCCGGCCGGCCTTGACCCAGACCTTCCTGGCGTGCGCCACACCGGCCGGGATGGCGGGCTCCTGGTCGCCGAAGAAGATCCGCAGGTCCAGGCCCTCGTGCGGGGCGTCGACCTCCACCGTGGGCGGCGGGTCCCGCAGGAGCAGCATGGTGGTCGAGGCGGGCAGCCGCAGGCTGCGCAGGTCGGCGGCGGTCATCCGCAGCTCCGCGACCTTGGTGGGCGTCAGGTCGATGTCGCCGGCGGCGTCGAGCCATTCGAGGTAGGTGATCCGCCGCCCGGCGACGAACGCCACCACGCCGCGGTCGGCGCCGGTCCACGACAGCGAGTCGAGGTCGGGCAGCCGGTCGAGCCGCGACCAGTCGACGGGCCCGTCAGCGGGCACGGGAACAGCACTTTTCCTGCCGCCCAGGGTCAACTGCCGGGTGCTCGCGGGGACGTTCGCGGGGCCGGCACCGAAGTCGATTTCCACGTAATCGCCCGAAGACATGCAGGCGACTATACCGGCCGACATCGATACGAAGCGGGCCCGCCGCCGCAGTTGATCACAGGAGGCGCCAGGGCTGGGGGCGCTGTCAGCCATCGCGGGCCGCGACGCGCCGCGCAGTTGATCAACGCTGGGGCGCCGGGGGTGGGCGCGGCCTCAAGGGCGACCTCGGTGCCTGCGCGATGGCGGTCACCTCGACGTGATCCTGGAGGCCGTCTCCCCCCACGACCTCCATGAGGATCGCTCGTCAGCCATCGTGGGCCGCGACGAGCTGCAGTTGACCATGGCTGGGGCGCCGGGGGCGGGCGCGCGTCATGCCCGCGCCATCGCGGGCCGTGACGAGCCGTGCAGTTGATCAACGCTGGAGGCCGGGGCAGGCGCTCGTCGGCCTGAGCCATCGCGGGCCGGGACGAGCCGTGCAGTTGATCATGGGTGGGGCAGGGGAGGGTGGGCGACGTATGCCGTCTTGACGTCCGGGGTGAAGCCGCACGCGCGGTAGAAGGCGTGGGTGGCCGGGTTGCGGGAGCCGGTCATCAGCATGGCCTTGTAGCAGCCGGCGTCCCAGGCCGCCTGGAGCGTGGCGGCCATGATGCGGCGGCCCAGGCCGGTGCCGCGCCGGGCCGCGTCGACGACGACGTTCTCGATGACCGCGTAGGGTGCGGCACCGCGGGTGAGGTTCGGGATCACGTTGAGGTAGGTCGTCGCGACGACGGCACCGTCGACGTCGAGCACGAACAGGTGCAGCCCGGGCGATGCCAGGATCCGTCCGAACGTCGCGGCGGCGTCGGTCGGTGCGGGATCGCCCGGGTGCAGCTGCCGGTAGAGGGCCAGGATCCCCGCGAGGTCGCCCATACCGGCGGAACGGAACATGTCAGGACACCCACCCATCGGCTGGTTGTTCGATAATGCACATTATGTAAACCTGGCGCTGAGATCCGAAGACCACTCGGAACCGAGGAAGCCGCCGGACTGGCGGGCCCACAGGTCCGCGTACAGGCCACCACGGTCCAGCAGCTGTGCGTGGGTGCCCTGCTCGACGATCCGGCCCGCGTCCAGGACCACGATGCGGTCCATCCGCGCGATCGTCGACAGCCGGTGCGCGATCGCGATCACCGTGCGGCCGGTCATCACCTCGTCGAGGGTCTCGTGGATGGCCGCCTCCGCCTCGGAGTCCAGCGCCGACGTCGCCTCGTCCAGGACCAGGATCGGTGCGTCGCGGTAGAACGCGCGTGCCAACGCGATCCGCTGCCGTTGCCCGCCGGACAGGCGCACGCCGCGCTCGCCGACGTGTGCGTCCAGGCCCGTGCGGCCGTCCGCGTCCCGCAGCGCGGCGACGAACCCGTCCGCGGCCGCCCGCCGCACCGCCGCCGCGACCCGCCCGTCGTCGTCGGCGGCCGCGCCGGGCCCGGCGATGTTCTCCCGCACCGACCGGTGCAGCAGCGTCGCCTCCTGCGCCACCATCGCGATCTGCCCGCGCAGGCTCTCCTGCGTCACGTCCGCGACCCCCACGCCATCGACGGATATCGACCCCGACTCGGCGTCGTGGAAGCGCAGCAGCAGACCGACCAGTGTGGACTTGCCCGCACCGGACCGGCCGACGACACCGACCCGCTCCCCGGCCGCGACCTCGAGGCTGAGCCGGTCGAGCCCGCCCGCACCGCGCCCGTAGTGGTGGCTGACGTCCGTGAACGTGATCGCTCCCCCACGCACGACCAGGTCGGGCGCGCCGGGCTTGTCGGCGACGGCCAGGGGTTGCGCGATGGTCTTCAGCGCCCGCCTCAACGCGCCGACGGAGCCGAACAGCGCCGACACGGCGTCGAGCAGCCACTCCGCCATCGAGGTGATCCGGAAGCTGAGCGCCAGCGCGGCCGCGACCAGGCCGAGCGGGGCGGCGTCGGAGCGCCACAGCACGATGCCGTAGCCGACGAGCCCGACCAGCAGCGCGCTGCCGAGCGCCATCATCGTGCTGTTGATCGTCACCTCGACCCGCTGCAGGTCGAGGTGGGCCCGCCGGGCGCGGGCGAACACCGCGCGGTCGTGCGCGACGCGCGTGGCGTGGTCGCCGAGCAGGGCGAGGGTGTCGACGTTGGCGTACGAGTCGACGAGCAGGCCGGTCAGGGCCGACTCCGCGTCCTGGAGCCGCTCGGACGCGCGCCGGAACCGCGGCACGGCCCAGCGCATCAGCAGCGCGTACGCGAGGATCCATGCGCCGAGCGGCCACAGCAGCCGAGGGTCGATCGTGGACATCACCCACACCGACCCGGCGATGTAGGCGACGACGAAGACGAGGGTGTGGATGACGCAGTACGCGGCGGTGCTGGCGGCGTCCCCACCGTCGCGGACCCAGGTGGCGATGCGGCCGGCGAGGTCGTCGCGGAACCAGCCGACGGACTGCCGGGACACGTGCCGGTGGGCCCGCCAGCGGGCCAGTGGGCGGGCGTTGGCGCGGAACGCGATGTCGTCGAGCGCCTCACCGACCAGGTTCAGGGTCGGGCGGACCAGCAGGACGAGGACGCCGACGGTGAGCAGCTCCGGGCCGACCGACGCCCAGAGCGTGGCCGGGTCGGTGGCGGCGAGGGTGTCGACGAGGCGGCCGGCGTACCCGATGAGCCACACCTCGATCGCGGCGCACAGGACGGTGACGGTGACGGCGGCGGCCGCGACGGGCCGCAGGGGCCGCAGCTCCCGCAGCAGGAACCGGCGGACGCCGGCGGGCGGTGTGGCGGTGTCGTCGTATGCGAAGGGGTCAACAGGGCTTTCGAACAGACGGAACACGAAGTGCCTCTCGGGCGGCGGAGACGGGCAAGGGACCGGGGAAACCGCCGGGAGTCCTCATGTCCGTGCTCCTTCGTGTCGTGGGTCTGTGCGTTGCCCACGAGGCTAGGCGGTGCCCGCGCCGCCCCGCGCGCCATTTAGCGGCAGGTCGACCACCAGCGGACGGTGGTCCAGCACGAGATCGTGCACGCCGCGCCGGCGGCAGAC
>NZ_JBFAIU010000512.1:0-3781 GCF_040654855.1 Asanoa sp. NPDC050611 | reverse complement strand
GACGCCGGCCGCGGTGTTCGTCACGCGGCCGGTCAGGGCCAGCGCGGTCGCGGTCGCGTAGACGAACGGACGGAAGCCGACGCCCTGCACGACGCCGGTCACCTCGTAGCGCCGGCGGGTCCGCCGGTCCGCGTCCCGACCGCGACCGATCAGCTCGAGGCCCTCCCGCGCGCCACGGGCCCGCGACTCGTCGATCAGCTCGACCGCGAAGCCCATGTGGATGAGCACCCAGTCGCCCGGATCCGGTGGGGCGTCGAGCATGCCGACGTTCACCCGGCGGGCGGCGCCCTCGACGTCGACCAGGGCGAGCTGGCCCTCGTACCCTGGCACGATCTCGACGACCTGTCCCGGGATGCCCAGGCACATGTGTCAGGTCCTTCCGGTGGTGAGCTTGTCGATCAGGACGTCGACGGCGGCGACCGCCGCCGGCACGGCGTCGGCGACGGCGGGGCTGAGGCCGAGGTCCTCGTCGAGGTTGGCGGGGCGGCAACCGACCACGTAGGTGGGTGGCAGGGTGCCGCCGAGGCGGTGCAGGGTGGCCAGCACGGTGGCCGGATCCATGGCGTGGGCGTCCACGCCGGTGCCGGTGGCCAGGTCGGCGGCGCCGACCTCCAGCACGGTGCCGGTGCCCGGCGCGGCGGCGCCGGGCAGCGCGTCCGCCAGGATCAGGGCGTCGACGCCGTCGAGCAGGTCGTAGGCCAGGTGCAGGCCGCGGATGCCGTAGTCGACGACGCGGACGTGCGCGGGCAGGTCACCCCGCGCGACCAACGCTCGGGCGACGGCGGGGCCGAACCCGTCGTCGCCCAGGAAGACGTTGCCGATCCCGGCTATCAGGATCGTCACATCGAGCGGATCTTCAGGTACCGCCGGATGTCGGGGACGGATCGGACCGTCAGCACCAGGGCGGCCAGCGCCACCACGGCACCGACGCCCGCCGTCACCATGCCAAGCCTTCTCATGACCGGCTCTCCTCTCTCTGGATCGGTTCCTCGTCGCCGGACACCGGTCGGATCTCGTCCGGCGCGAAGTAGAAGTAGCGGCCGTACCAGTCGTGCAGGTCGGCCGCCGGGTCGTCGACGAGCACCAGGGCCACGTGCGTGCCACCGTCCACGTCGGACAGCACCGCGGTGACCCGGGCGAGCTGGTCGGCGAAGAACAGGTCCTGTGCGTCGGCCCGGCGCCGCGGGTGCACCCGCACGAGGCTGCCCTTGCCGACGCGCACGCCGTCGACGAGCACGGAGTCGGTCTCCGGCGAGACGGCCGCGTCGGCCGCCGGGTCCCACCACGGCATTCCGCCGGTGTCGAAGGTCGGTGGCTCCAGGTCGCGGGCGTCCCGCGGCGGATTCCGGAAGACGCCGTGCAGGCGCTGGAGCTCCTCGGGTGTCAGCCCGTCGCAGCGGTCGATGATCGCGGCGACCTGCGGGTCCGTGGCCCGCGCCTCGGCCTTCTCCGCCTCGGTCATCGTCATGATCCGCAGCACCAGGATCTCGTCGATCTCGGTCGCGTCGAACAGCGCGGTGGGGCTCTCGTCGGCCACCTCGGGGTGGTCGTAGAGGATGATCGGCGAGCCCAGCACGAGATCGGTCGTGCCGGGCGGGCCGGCCAGCACCGGCCAGCACCGGTGCTGCGCGCACCGGGCGGCCGCGGCCGCGGCGGCGTCCGGCGGGTCGACCACCGAGACGAAGCCGGCGCCCGCCGACCGGAGCACCAGGTGTGCGCCGAGCAGCGAGCTGCGCAGCGCGTCGTCCCTTGTGGTCACCGGTCCGTCGTACGCGTTCTCCACGGCCACGGTCAGCCGCGTCTGCCCGTCGTCGGGATCGGCCGCGAGCCGCACGTGTGCGCGCACCGGCCAGCGACGGCGGACGACCCGGCCGACCTCGGCCCCGGACTCGTCGCGCAGCTGCTCGACGTCGGCGCCGCCGGAGATCTCCACCCGCAGCTCGCCGTCCGGGCCGATCTCCTGCGCGGTGAAGACCGCCTCGCGCTCGACCGCCTCGTCCCAGGTGAGCACGGTCTGCCCGGCGGCATGCAGCGCCTCGACGTCGACGAACCGGCCGTCGGTGCCGAGCCGCTGTGCCTGGCGCACCTGGAGCTGCAGGAAGCGCAGGTGGACGTCGACCGTGCCGCCGCGGGCGTCGCCGGCCAGCAGGCACTGGATCGCCATGCCGGACTCCTCGCCGAGCCCGCGCTCGGCGGCGCCGGGCGGCCCGAGCACGCCGAACTGCCAGCGGGACCGGTTCTTGCCTGCGCTGGCCCGGTAGGGGTAGAGCAGGTAACCCTCGTAGAGCACCGCGTCGGCGACCGCGCGCACGGCATCCAGGCTCACGCGACCACCTCGGTCGGTAGCAGCGAACGGATGGTCTCTTCCCAGCTCACCTGGCCGCGTTGGGCCCTGACCGCGGCCAGCGCGTCGAGCACCTCGCGGTCGAGGCGCAGCCAGCCGGTGCCCGGGAAGTACTGCTCGATCATGTTCCGCCAAACCGGCACGGGCAGGTCGTAGGCGGCGGTCCGGTCCCACGGCACGGGCTCCACGGCGAAGCCGGTCGCCCCGGGCACGAAGACGGTTCCGGAGAACAGGAAAGTCAGCGGGACGGAGCCGGCGTCCAGCGCGTGCAGGTAGGCGGTGCCGACCACGTCCAGGTCGTACGTGCAGGGCAGCGCCAGGTCGACGTCGGTGCCGCCGGCGAAGCCCGGGACCGTGGTGTCGCAGCGCAGCCACGGGAACGAGCGGACGGTGTCGGACCACCGCTCCCGCCCGCCGAACAGGCCGCGCAGCGCCTCGCCCTCGGCCGCGTCGTAGCCGCGCCGATGCGGCTCGACCCGCACCTGGCAGCGCAGCGTCATCGCGTGCACCCGGCGACCAGCGTCGTCGTCGATCCGCAGCTTGGCCGTCAGTTGCGGGGTCACGGCGTACGGTTCGGCGACGATGTCGCGCACGGCGAAGCTCAGGGTCATCCGTCGACGCTCCGCTCCTCGACCGTGGCGAAGAAGGCCGCCAGCGCGGCCCGTGTCTCCGTGCCTCCGTCGAAGCCGCGCCAGCCCTGCCGCAGCGTGCCGACCAGCTCGTAGCACACGTCGATCGGCACGAGATGGCACGAGCCGGAGTTGGCGGTGCCGGGCGTGGTCCGGCGGACCAGCAGCGCCTCCACGTCGGGGCGCAGCGTGGCCAGCTCGGGGTGGGCCGCGAGCACGCCGGCCCAGGCGTCCAGCGGCAGCTCCGACTCGGTCGCGCCGGCCGGGCCGGGATAGAAGGCGACGACGCGGTCCTGCACGGAGTTGTGGAACAGGAAGGCGAGGCCGACCGGGATGTCCAGCGCGTCGAACGCCGGACCGTCGGCGGAGACGTCCGGGAAGCGCAGGTAGCGGTCGGGCACCGCGCGGTAACGCTGGTCGCCGTCGCCGGCGAAGAGCAGGTAGCAGGGCCGGCAGGCGCACATCAGCGAGCGGCCCTCGAGGTGCACGACGTGGCCGTGCGGCTCGGGCACGGGCTGGGCGCACATGTCGCAGCGCTCCCCCGCGACCCGCGGCGCGGGGCGGTCCCGGCTGATCCGGCGCAGCGCGCCCAGGGACGGTGTCACGGCGCCTCCGGACCGACCCGGCTGAACAGCGAGGCCACCGGGATGACCGGGCCGGCCGCCGGGTCGCCGGCGACCACCTCGATGGTCACCACCTCGGGCGCGGCGTCCGCGATCGCGGACTCCACGGCGGCCTTCAGCGGCGCGGAGGAGCAGCCGGACGCCGACAGGCGGACACCCGCGAGGCCCACCGGGGGGATGTCGAT
>NZ_JBFAIU010000511.1:0-3790 GCF_040654855.1 Asanoa sp. NPDC050611 | reverse complement strand
GGAATCCAGCATGGTGCCGGAGGGCGACGACGGTACGGGCGTTCCGCAGGGGATGACGCCCGAGGAGGTCGAGCTGCGCAGTCGGTTCAGCCGCGGCCAGGCCGACGCCCGTGAGACCGCCGGTGATGATGTACGAGCCGTCCGACCGCACCGGCGGAGCGGAGGGGCGCGCCGCCGGCAGTGTCCCGGACCCGGGCACCGTCAGCACCAGCTTGCCGTGGTGCGCCGCCGCGGCCATCGTGCGGAACGCGTCGGTCGCCGAGGCCAGCGGGTACGACCGGACCGGCAGCGGCGGCAGCGTCCCGTCGGCGAGCCCGGAGAGCACCTCGCGCAGCACGGTCGCGAACACGTCCGGCCGCCGGTTCTGCAACTCGATCAGGTCCACCGTGGCGAACGTGATGTTGTGCCGCAGCGGCGCGAGCCCGAGGGCCCGGTCGGCGATGATGTCCCGCACGCCCAGCTCGACGAACCGGCCGAACGGCCGCAGCGTCGACAGCCCCGCCCGGATCGCCGGACCGGCCAGCGAGTTGAGCACCACGTCGACACCCTCACCGCCGGTGGCCGCGCGGGTCTCGGCCGCGAAGTCGAGCGACCGGGAGTCCATCACGGTGGTGATGCCCAGCTCGCGCAGCCGCGCCCGCTTCTCGGCGGTGCCGGCCGTGGCGAGCACGGTCGCACCGAGCCGGCGCGCGACCGCGATCGCCGCGAGCCCGGTGCCGCCCGTGCCGCTGTGCACGAGCACCCGCTCGCCGGAGCGGAGGCTGGCCACGTGCCGCAGCGCGTACCAGGCGGTCAGGTAGCAGGTCAGCTGGCCCGCGGCGACCACCGGGTCGAGCCCGGCCGGCATCCGGGCCACGGCGGTGGCCGGCACGGTCAGGAACGAGCCGAACGCCCCGCCGCGCAGGTCGACCGCCAGCACCGACTCGCCGACGGCCAGCGGCACGCCGGAGCCGACCGCGCTGACCACGCCCGCGCACTCGAAGCCGATCCGGCAGCGCGCGTCGTGCCCGTCGCCGGGCAGCAGGCCGAGCACGGTGAGCACGTCCCGGAAGTTCACCCCGGCCGCGGTCACCTGGATCTCCACCTCGCCCGGCCCGGGCCGGCGCCGGTGGTCGGCGGCCAGCTCGAGCGCCGAGAGGTCGCCGAGGCGGCCGGCCCGCAGGCGGAACGCGTCGACGCCGCAGCGGACGTCCACGGTGGACTGTGACACCGGCGCGTACGCCAGCCGGGCCACCGCACGCTCCCCGCCCGCGTGCCGGACCTCGTCGTCCGTCCCGTCGGCGAGCAGCTCCGCGGCCAGCAGGTCCGCGTCGGTGGTCTCGACGACGGTGGCGCGCAGCTCGGGGTGCTCGATCGCGAGCACCCGCACGACGCCGCGCAGCGCCGCCTCGTCCAGCGCGCCGCCGGTCACGAGCACGAGCCGCGGCGGCACCGGCTCGGCGCACAGCGCCTGTGCCATCGCGACCGCCCGGCGGGTCCGGTCGAGCGCCGCGTCGCCGACGGCCGGCGACCCGCCGCAGACCAGCGCGACCACGCCCGGCAGCACGCCGCCGAGCAGCTCCGGCACGGGCGCGGGCAGCGGCACGTCGAGCACGTCGACCGCACTCCCCCGGGCCCGCAGCGCGGCCACGACCGGCTCGACGGCACCGCCGCCCTCGCCGACCAGCAGCACCCGGCTGACCGTCGTGGTGGCGAGCAGCGGCGCCGGCACCCAGCGCGGCTCGAGCAGCCACGACCCGGGCCGCTCGGCCTCGGCGGCGGGCACCCGCTGCCGCACGCAGCGCAGCCCGCGCACGGTCAGCACCGGCGCGCCGGCGCCGTCGCGCAGCACCACGTCGCCGCTGAAGCCGTCCGCGTCGGCGCCGACCAGCCGCGCCTCGGCGAAGGCGGCCAGCGACAGGTCGCCGGTCACCGCGACCCGGGCGATCCCGACCGGGAGCACGAGCCCGTGGCCGGGCGCGTCGAGCACGGTGGCGACCAGGAGCTGGGCGCACATGTCCAGCAGGACCGGGTGGGCGGCCAGCGCGCCGGCGGTGGCGAGCGGCGGCGTGATCCGGGCCCGGGCGGCCGTGCCGGCCGTGGACCGGGTCAGTCCGCTCAGCCCGGCGAACGCCGGGCCGTGCGCGATGCCGCGCGCCCGCATCGCGGCGTACAGGTCCGCCGCGTCGACGGGAACGTCACACGCGGCCTCAAACAACTCCATTGTGGAGTCGGCAGAGGAGCGCAGCAGCGCGGTCGCGTGCCGCACCCAGGCGCCCTCGTCGTCGCGCGCGAACACCTCGCACTCGGCCTGGTCCGGCCCGGTCATGGTGACGGTCGTGCTGACCTCGGTGCGGCCCGAGAGCCGGAGCAGCTCGCGGAACACGAGGTCCTCGACCACGACCTCGTCGGCCGCGACGCCGAACACCGCGCACGCGGCGGTCAGCGCGAGCGCGTGGAACGCCGCGCCGGGCAGCACCGGCTCGTCGTGCACCCGGTGGTCGCCCAGGAACGGCAGCGCGTCCGTGCCGGCGTCGCCGACCCAGGTGTGCCGCACGGGATCGCCGGCCACCTCGGTGTGCACCCCCGGCAGCCCGACCGCGACCGGCGCGGGCGACACCGGGGCCGGGTCGACCCAGTGCCGGCGCCGGTCGTACGCGATGGTCGGCGGGTCGGCCAGCTCGGCGTCGCCGTAGAGCACCGACCAGGCGACCGGCACGCCGGCGCAGTGCAGGGCGGCCAGGGCGGTACGGAACGTCGCCAGCTCGGGCTCGTCGCGGCGCAGCGTGCCCACCACCACGGCGTCCGCCGTCAGGCTCTCCCGGACCGCCGTCGTCACCACCGGATGCGGCGAGACCTCGAGGAAGACCCGGTGCCGGTCGGCGGCCGCCGCGTCGACCGCGGCCGCGAAGCGCACCGGCTGCCGCAGGTTGCGGCACCAGTAGTCGGCGTCGAACGCCGGCTGCTCCGAGTGCGGGTCCAGCACGGTCGAGTAGAAGCGCACGGCGGGATCCCGCGGGCGCAGGTCCTTGAGCGCCGCGTCGAGGTCCTGCAGCAGCGGGTCGACCTGCGGCGAGTGCGACGCGACGTCGACCGCGACCAGCCGGGCCGAGATGCCCTCGGCGTCCCAGGCGTCGACCAGCAGCCGGACCCACTCGTCGTCGCCGGCGATCACGGTGCTGGACGGCGCCGCGACCACCGCGACGGACACCTCGGAACCCGCGCCGGCCGCGGCGATGTCGGCCTCGACCTGCGAGCGGCTCAGCGCGACGCTGGCCATCGCGCCGTTGCCGGCGATCCGTTCCAGCAGCGCCGAGCGGCGGCAGATCACCGCGACGCCATCGGCCAGCGGCAGCGCGCCGGCCACGACCGCGGCCGCCACCTCGCCCATCGAGTGGCCGAGCACGCCTGCCGGGGTCACGCCGTACGACCGCCAGAGGTCGGCGAGCGCGACCTGCAGCGCGAACAGCACCGGCTGGACGAAGCCGCAGCCGGACACCGGCTGGCCGGAGCGCACGACGTCGAGCACGGAGAAGCCGGCCTCGGAGGAGATCAGCGCGTCCGTGCGGGTCAGGCTCGCCGCGAACGCCGGTTCGATGGCCAGCAGCTCGCGGCCCATGCCGGCCCACTGGGAGCCCTGGCCCGAGAACACCCAGACCGCGCCGCGGGCCACGCCCTGCACCTCGCCGTCCACCACCAGCGGGTCGACCCGACCGGCGGCGTACGCGCGCAGCCGGTCGGACAGCTCCTCGGTGTCGATGGCGACCACGCCGAGCCGCCCGCGCCCGGCACCGCGGCGCAGCGCGAACGT
>NZ_JBFAIU010000510.1:0-3825 GCF_040654855.1 Asanoa sp. NPDC050611 | reverse complement strand
GGTGAGTGCGATCAGGCGACGCCGAGGTAAGCGTCCTTGACCGCCGGGTCGTGCAGGAGGTCCTGGCCCGTGCCCTCCTTGACGATCTTGCCCGTCTCGAGGACGTACGCCCGGTGGGCGCGGGACAGGGCCTGCTGGGCGTTCTGCTCCACCAGCAGGATGGTCGTGCCGTCGCGCTGGTTGATCTCCGTGATGATTTCGAAGATCTGTTGGATCAGCATCGGGGCCAGGCCCATCGAGGGCTCATCGAGCAAGAGCAGCTTCGGGCGGCTCATCAGGGCCCGCCCCACCGCCAGCATCTGCTGCTCGCCGCCCGACAGTGTGCCGCCCGGCTGCTTGAAGCGTTCGCGCAGCCGCGGGAACAGGTCAAGGACGTGCTCCATGTCCTTGGCGATGTTCGCCGAGTCCCGCCGGGTGTAGGCGCCCATCTCCAGGTTGTCCTTCACCGACATGCCCGGGAACACGCCCCGGCCCTCCGGTGACTGGCAGATGCCCTGGATGACCCGCAGGTCGGCCCGCATCCGGGTGATGTCGACGCCGTTGAAGCGGATCCGGCCCGCGGCGATCGCCCGCAGCCCGGAGATCGCCCGCATGGTTGTCGTCTTGCCCGCGCCGTTCGCGCCGATCAGGGCCACGATCTCGCCCTCGTCGACCGTGACGGAGATGCCGTGCAGCGCCTGGATCCGCCCGTACAGCAGGGTGATGTTGTCGACCTCAAGCAGCATCTGCGGGCACCCCCAGGTAAGCCGCGATCACCTTCGGGTTCTCGCGAACCTCGGCCGGCGAACCCTCGGCGATCTTCTTGCCGAACTCGAGCACCACGATCCGGTCGGTCACGCCCATGACCAGCCGCATGTCGTGCTCGATGAGCAGCACGGTCACGCCGGTGTCACGGATGTTCCGGATCAACTGGAGCAGCGAGTCCTTCTCGGCCGGGTTGAACCCGGCCGCCGGCTCGTCGAGGCAGAGCATCTTCGGCTGGGTCGCCAGCGCCCGGGCGATCTCCAGGCGGCGCTGTTCGCCGTAGGAGAGGTTGCGGGCCGCCTCTTCGTGCCGGCTGATGCCGACGAAGTCGAGCAGCTCACGAGAACGCTCGCGACCGCTGCGTTCCTCCTGCCAGTAGCGCGGCAAGCGCAGCAGCGCGCTGGGCACGCTCGTCTTGTGGTGCGCGTCGGCGCCCACCATGACGTTCTCCAGCGCGGTCATCTCGGGGAACAGCCGGATGTTCTGGAACGTCCGGGCGATGCCCAACTTCGTGATCTTGTAGCGGGCGCGGCCGCTCAGCTTCTGGCCCTGGAACCGGATCTCGCCCGAGGTCGGGGTGTAGACGCCGGTCATGGCGTTGAAGCAGGTGGTCTTGCCGGCGCCGTTGGGGCCGATCAGACCGAGGATCTCGCCCTCGTACAGGTTGAAGTTGACCTTGTCGAGGGCGACGACGCCACCGAAGCGCAGCGTCACGTTGTCGACCTCGAGCAGAGCCCGCCGCCCCGCCGGGGCGGGCGTCGGGTGCGACTCGGACTCGCCGGACGGCGGTTCCGGTGGCACACCCACCGTCGTGCGGGCGTCGGGTGCCGCGTCGCGCTCGCTGGTGGCGTCGCGCTCGGGGGCGTCCTGTGGCTCCGGAGAAGTGTCAGGCACCGACCATCGCCTCCTTCTCACGATCCTTGAGCTCGGCGGCACGCCGCCGGTTGGGCCACAACCCTTGTGGTCGGAAGATCATGACCACGATCAGGATGATGCCGAAGAACAGGTAACGCAGGTTCGTGGCGCTGATGTCGTACGGCTCGCCGGCGATCCGCACCTGCTCCGGCAGGCCGAACACGTCACCGACCGACCGCAGCCACTCCGGCACGTAGATGACCAGGAAGCCACCCAGGATCGCGCCGTAGATGTTGCCGGCGCCGCCGAGCAGCACCGCGGCCAGCACCAGGATCGACTGCTCCAGCTTGAACGTCGACGCGTTGACGAAGCCGATCTGACCGGCCCACAGCGCGCCGGAGAAGCCGCCGATGCCGGCGCCCATCGCGAACGCCCAGATCTTGAACTTGTACGTCGGCACGCCCATGAGCTCGGCCGCGTCCTCGTCCTCCCGGATCGCGATCCAGGCCCGGCCGACCCGGCTGCGCACGAGGTTCCGGATGAGGAAGACCATGCCGATGATCACGGTGAGGATCAGCCAGTAGTACGGCTTGGCGTCGAACTGGAAGATCCGCGAACCATCGGCGTTGTTGCCGGGCGGGCGGCCGATGTTGGGGATGCCCCGGTCGCCGTTGAAGATCCAGTCGTTCTGCTGCGCGACGATCCGGATCATCTCGGCGAAGCCGAGTGTCACGATCGCGAGATAGTCGCCGCGCAATCTCAGCACTGGGAAGCCGAGGATCACGCCCGCCAACAACGACAGCGCGATTGCCAGCGGTAGCGCCACCAGCCACGGCCACGGGCTCTCGAGCCAGTTGTACTCGGTGAAGACCTTGCTCTGCGGCGACGTGAGCGTCGCGACCGTGTAGGCGCCGACGGCGAAGAACCCGAAGAAGCCGAGGTCGAGCAGGCCCGCGTAGCCGACCACGATGTTGAGGCCCAGCGCCAGCAGGATGTAGTAGCCGCACTGGAACAGCACCGTCGCCATGTCGTTGCGCGTGGTGTAGAGCGGGATGTACTCACCCAGCGGCAGGCCGAGGTATTCGTAGAAGCCCTTGTTGGGGAGGGCGTAGAGGAACACCAGGAAGACGAGGATCACGCCGATGCGGCTGGCCTTCGGCATCCGGTCCCAGCGCCGGCTCACGCCGTGGCGGAAGTCGCGCCAGCGGGTACGGAGGTCGGTCATGCGCGTGCCCTCCCGAGCGACTCGCCCAACAGGCCGGTCGGGCGGAACATCAGAAGCAGGATCAGCACGAGGAAGCCGATGAAGTCACGGAAGTTCGTGCCGAACACCGCCGAGCCGTAGTTTTCCACCAGGCCGAGGAGGATGCCGCCGAGCGCGGCGCCACGCAGGTTGCCGATGCCGCCGAGCACGGCCGCGGCGAACGCCTTGAGGCCGATCAGGAAGCCGACGTTGAACCGGGTGCTGGCCGCCTTCATGTCGGACATCACCGCGGCGACGCCGGCCATCAGGCCGCCGATCAGGAAGACCAGCAGGATCACGCGGTTCTTGTTGACACCCATGAGGGCGGCGGTGTTGGCGTCCTGCGCCACCGCGCGGATGCCGCGGCCGAACCGGGTGCGCTGCACGAACCAGTCCAGCCCGACCATCGCGAGAACCGCGACCGCGAGCGTGGAGATCTGCAGCGGGGTGAGCGACCACCCGCCGAGGCTGACCACCGGGTCGGTCGGCAGCATCGCCGGCACACCGAGCTGGCGGCGGTTGGTGAACGCGCCCATGCCCTCGGAGAGCACGAACGACGCGCCGATCGCGGTGATGAGGAAGGCCAGGGGTGGTGCGTTGCGGGCTCGCAACGGCCGATAGGCGGTCACTTCGACGAGCATCGCGAAGAAACCACAGAGGAGTGCGGCCACCACGATCGCCAGGACGATCAGGCCGAACGCCTCACCGAGGGAGGGACGGGGGGAGTTGGCGTCCAGGCCGAACGCCGACCAGGTCCAGATGGCACCGAAGGTGCCGATCATGAAGACGTCCGAGTGCGCGAAGTTGATCAGGCGCAGGACGCCGTAGACGAGCGTGTATCCGAGCGCGATCAGTGCGTAGATCGCGCCCTGGGTCAACCCGGTGACCGTGAGCACCGGGAAACCGTTGATTAGTTCATTCATCTGCTACAGGTTCTCCCGGGAGATCCCTCAGTCAAGGCCGGTGCGGCCGGGCTTCGTTAC
>NZ_JBFAIU010000509.1:0-3829 GCF_040654855.1 Asanoa sp. NPDC050611 | reverse complement strand
GGTCAGCTCACACTTCCGGTTGAGGAAGAAGACGCGCTCCCGACTCGAAACGTCGCTGCTGTCGTTGATGACAACGAAGCCTGTCGAGTCGCCGGCCCTGGTCGAGCGCCTGGTGCTGGTCGACGGCGGCCCGCCACTGGCGCCGCCGCCGGGCGTGCCGGCCGACCCGAGCCCCGCGCAGGTCACCCAGGTGATCACCGAGACGGTCGGGCAGGCGTACGCCCGCCTGACGATGACCTTCCCGGACCGCGCGGCCTACCAGGAGCTGTGGCGCGCCCACCCGTCGCTGGCCGAGTGGAACGACGCGATGGCCGCGTACGCCGACTATGACCTGATCGACGACGGCGGCGTGCTGCGCCCGGCGTGCCGGCTCGAAGCGGCCCTGAGCGACGCCCGTGACCTTTACGCCTGGCAGCCGGTCGAGCCGGAAGCGCTGCCGGTGCCGGCGGTCTTCCTGCGTGCCGAGCGGGGCATGTTCGACCAGCCGGAAGGGCTGTTCGCCCCGGGCGCCGCGGGGCGAGCCTTCCCGGGCATCACGGAGCGCGACGTCCCGGGCACGAACCACTACACGATCACGCTCGGCCCCAAGGGCGCGCAGGAGGTGGTCGCGGCGGTGCGAAGCGCCGGTTGACGAGCGGAGCGGCATGGCAGACTGACCCTGACCTGATGGATCGTTAGGGGAGCGCTGCGTGTCGCGGGAGATCAACACCGTCGGAGTTGTCGGGCTCGGCACGATGGGCGCGGGCATCGTCGAGGTCTTCGCGCGCAGCGGGATCTCCGTCGTCGCGGTCGAGGTCGCCGAGCCCGCGCTGGAGCGCGGCCAGGCGACGCTGGTCGGATCGATCGACCGGGCGGTGGCCAAGGGCAAGCTGACGCCGGAGGAGCGCGACGAGATCTTCGCCCGGGTCGGTTTCGCGGTCGGCTTCGAGGCGCTGCACGACGTCGACCTGGTCATCGAGGCCGTGCCCGAGCAGCTCCCGCTGAAGCAGGCGATCTTCGCGGAGCTCGACCGGGTCTGCAAGCCCGACGCGATCCTGGCCACGAACACCTCGTCGCTGTCGGTCACCGAGATCTCGGTCGCCACGACCCGGCCCAACCAGGTCATCGGCGTGCACTTCTTCAACCCGGCGCCGGTGATGAAGCTCGTCGAGATCGTCCGCACCGTGGTCACCGCGCCCGAGGTGGTCGCCGACGTCGAGGCCCTCTGTGCCCGGCTCGGCAAGACCGACGTGACGATCAACGACCGGGCCGGCTTCATCGCCAACGCGCTGCTGTTCGGTTATCTCAACCAGGCCGTGTCGATGCTGGAGGCGCGCTACGCGACCCGCGAGGACATCGACGCGGCGATGCGGCTCGGCTGTGGGCTGCCGATGGGCCCGCTCGCGCTGATGGACCTGATCGGGATCGACACGGCGTACGAGATCCTCGACACGATGTACCGCCGGGGCGGCCGCGACCGCCGGCACGCGCCCGTCCCGCTGATCAAGCAGATGGTCACGGCGGGCCTGCTCGGGCGAAAGACCGGCCGGGGCTTCTACACGTACGAGGGCCCGGGCTCGCCGAAGGTCGTGCCGGACGAGCTGACGGCCCCGCCCGCCCCGGCCGGAACGACACCTGACGAGGTCCGCGCGGTCGCGACGATCGGCGTGGTGGGCTCCGGCGTGATGGCCCGCGGGATCATCGAGGTCGTCGCCCGGGCCGGCTTCGAGGTCATCTCCGTGACCCGCGGCGAGCCGCAGACGACCGCGGTGACCGAGGCCGTCAGCGCCTCGCTGGCGAAGGCCGTCGTCAAGGGCAAGCTGACCGAGCCGGACCAGGCGGCCGCCCTGGGGCGGATCACCTGGTCGCAGCGCCTGGAGGACCTCGACGACGTCGACCTCGTGATCGAGACCGTGGTCGAGGAGATCTCGGTCAAGAAGGCCGTGTTCGCCGCCCTCGACGAGATCTGCAAGCCGGGTGTGGTGCTCGCCACCACCACGTCCTCGCTGCCGGTGATCGAGATCGCGATGGCCACCCAGCGCCCGGCCGACGTGATCGGCCTGCACTTCTTCAACCCCGCGCCGGTGATGCAGCTCGTCGAGATCGTGCGCACCATTCGCACCTCGCCGGAGACCACCGCCGCGGCCGGCGCGCTCGTCGCGGCGCTCGGCAAGACCGGCGTGCACTGCGCGGACCGGTCCGGTTTCATCGTCAACGCCCTGCTGTTCCCGTATCTCAACGACGCGGTGCGGATGCTGGAGGCGTCGTACGCGACGGTCGACGACATCGACTACGCGATGAAGCTCGGCTGTGGCTACCCGATGGGCCCGTTCGAGCTGCTCGACACCGTGGGGCTCGACGTGGCGCTGGCGATCCAGCGCGAGCTCTACCTGGAGCTGCGGGAGCCAGGCTTCGCGCCCGCGCCGTTGCTGGAACACCTGGTGACCGCGGGCTACGTGGGACGCAAGGCCGGGCGCGGATTCCGCGACCACACGCACTGAGCCCTAACCTTGGGGTTGTGAGCCCGCGTCGCAACCGCCCGAAGCCCGACGAGGGGCGCCCCCTCGACGACGAGGCGCTGCGGCGTGGGGTCGGCTCGGTCGAGGCGGACCGGCACGGCGACTGGATGGTGCGCCTGGTGCCGGGTGGGGCGAGCGCGAAGACCTACCGCTGCCCGGGCTGTGACCAGGAGATCCGGCCGGGGACGGCGCATGTCGTGGTCTGGCCGGCCGACGAGCGCGGCGACCTGACCGACCGCCGGCACTGGCACAGCGGCTGCTGGCGCGCCCGCGACCGCCGGGCACCGGGGGTCATGCGGTCGCGCGGCGCACCCCGTTACGGCTGACGGAACTCTTCGAGCACCGCGTCGGACAGGGCCGGCCAGAGCGGGGCCGCCCACTCGCCGAAGTTGCGGTCGGTCAGGCAGGCGAGGGCGAGGCCCGCGACCGGGTCGACCCAGACGAACGTGCCCGTCTGTCCGAAGTGTCCGAACGTCTGCGGCGAGTTCGCCGTCCCCGTCCAGTGCGGGTGCTTGTGCGACCGGATCTCGAAGCCGAGACCCCAGTCGTTGGGGTCCTGCCGCCCGTGGCCGGGCAGCACGCCGGCGAGGCCGGGGAACGCGACCTCCGCCGCGGTCCGGGTCAGCGCGGGCGCGATCGTCGGGCTCAGCAGCTCGCGGGCCAGCTTCGCCAGGTCGCCGATCGAGCCCGTCACCTTCGACGCCGGCGAGCCGTCGAGGACCGTGTTGGGCATGTCGAGCTGGTCCAGCACAAGGTCGATCATCAGGTCGGCGAAGCTGCCCTCGGCCCGGTCCGCGACGTGCTGGGCGAGCACCTCGAAGCCGCGGTTCGAGTAGATCCGCCGTCGCCCCGGCTGGGCCATCACCTGGTCGTCGCCGAAGTTGAGGCCGGAGGCGTGTGCCAGCAGGTGGCGCACGGTCGAGCCGGGCGGCCCGGCCGGGTCGTCGAGCCCGACCAGCCCGTCGTCGGCGGCGGCCAGCACGGTCAGTGCGGACAGCGGCTTGGTGACCGACGCCCAGGGCAGCGGGGTGTCCGGACCGGTGCGGGCCAGCACGCCGTCCTTGTTGACCACGGCGACGGCGACGGTGTGCACCGGCCAGGAACTGACCAGGGAGAGGGCGGACGAGTCGATCACCCGGCCACGGTAGCTCTCACGAGCGGGTGGACTCGTCCCGGGCCCAGGCGGCCCCGGCGGGGGTGCGCCGCGCGCGCCGCTCGGCGACCAGGGTCAGGGCGGTGTCGAGGCCGCGCCGCAGGATCTCGCTCTCGTCCAGCGCCACGGGCGCGTTCTTGCGGCGCGGGCCGCCCTGCTCCGTCAACGTTCCCACTCC
>NZ_JBFAIU010000508.1:0-3830 GCF_040654855.1 Asanoa sp. NPDC050611 | reverse complement strand
GCCTACTTCCAGACGCGCCGCATCGCCGGCTCAACCGGCTGACCGGCGAGTGGGTCCTGGTCTCACCGCACCGCACGGCCCGCCCCTGGCAGGGCGCGCCACCCGCCTCGGCGTCGCGGATCGCCTGGTGCTCCACCACCAGGAAGCCGGCACCTTCTCGTCCCCGCACGCCTTCGACCTGGTGCTCAGCGTCGGCGCTACGCACGCGTTCGGCGGCCTGCTGCCGACCTGGCCGCGGCGCGCGAACACCTGGCCCCGGGCGGGCGCGTCCTGGTCGGCGAAGGGTTCTGGGACGGCGAGCCCACTCCCGAGGCCGTCGCGATGCTCGGCGATCTCGCCGACGGGTGGACGCCCGTCCACGGCCACGTCAGCACGCGCCGCGAGCTGGACGACTGCGAGTGGGCCTGTTGGGGTTCGCTGGCCGCGTGGGCGCTGGACAACCCGTCCGACCCGGACAGCGCGGCGGTGCTCGGCACCGCGGCGACCCGGCGCACGGAATGGCTGCGTGGCTACCGCGACGCCTTCGGGTTCCTCTGCCTGGTGCTGCGCCGGACGGCCTAGAGCTCGCCCGCGACCTTCTCGATGAAGGAGAGCGAGTCCGTGGGGGAGAGGGCGATCGAGCTCAGCCACTTGAACTCGGAGTGGTAGGGCGCCGTCTCCATCGGGCGTTCGATGAAGTTCTCCAGCAGCGCGCTCTCGAGGTAGACCACGTCGTCGTCGGCCTCGTCCGGGAACTGCAGGATGACGAACGAGCCCGCGGCGGTCATCGCGCCCGCGGAGAAGGGGACGACCTGGATCGTGGTCGTGGGGGAGGCGGCCAGGGCCACCAGGTGTTCGAGCTGCTCCCGGTGGACGCCGGCCCCGCCGATGGCGCGGCGGAGGACCGCCTCGTCGAGGATGATGTCGAACTCGGGTGGCTCGTCGCGGCCCAGGATCTCGCGCTTGCGGCGCATGCGGACGTCGACCCGGGTGTCCAGCTCGTCCGGCCGGATCTGCCCCGGGGTGCGGTTGGTGACCACCGCGCGGGCGTAGTCGCGGGTCTGTGCCAGGCCGGGGACCACACTGGACTGGAAGCAGCGCATCGCCGACGCCTCTGCCTCGAGGCCGATGTATTGCGCGTAGTGTGCCGGGATCGCGCCGCGGGAGTCCTGCCACCAGGGCTTCTGGCGGGCCACGCGGGCCAGCGCGATCAGCTCTTCGGCCTCGTCGGAGCCGTCGATGCGGTAGAGGTGGAGCAGCGCGCGGACGTCGTTCGTGGAGATGCTGACCCGGCCGGTCTCGATGCGGATCAGCTTGCTCAGGGACCAGTCCATCGCCTCGGCGACGAATTCCTGGGTCAGTTCGGCTTTTTCCCGGGCGGCCCGCAGTGCCGTGCGCAGTCGACGCCGGCTGGCGGTGGGCCCTTGGACCGTCGTCACGCCCGCCTCCGGTCGGGGGGAGATGTCAGCTCAGGCTGGCCAAGTGGCACATTGCGATTTGCCAGGTTGCACCTTGCCCAAGAGTACACCTGTCGATGGACGTTCGGCCATCTGCACATATATCTGCCGCTATATGTGCGGCACGCCGGCCTGGTCGGCCGGCGTGCCGAATGGACTGCCGAGAGAACGGTTCAGCGGGGCAGGTCGAACTCGCCGGCCGCCACGCCGGCGATGAAGCCCCGCCAGTTGGCGGCGTCGAAGTGCAGCCGGGTGTCGGGCGCGGTGGAGTTGCGCAGGATTGCACCGTCACCGACCGTAGCGACTTCGGCGCAGTTCACCGCTTCGCAGCGTGAGCTACGACGGAAAACGGGCATGGTTGTCTTGCTGTCGGACATTCGGATCTCCGCAGGCTCGGGGCTTGATTGAGGCACCAAAAGAGCGCGGGCTGTGAGCTCCCACAGGGGCCGCGCCAGCATAGGAACTTAGCGGTGGATCGTCCACAATGGAAGACGAATCGCCCGGTCGGGCCCCAACTGTTCACCCCATTGATAATGAAGATCACCAAGAGATGAAAACTGAATCACCGTGAGTGAGCACGCTCACGCCACGGTCACTCTTCGCAACGAGACCGTGCTTATGAGAGATTGCATTGATGGATATGACGCTCGACTGGCGACGCAGCAGTCACTGCGAATCAAACCAGTGTGTCGACGTCGCGGTTACGGCCGGCGGCGTACTCGTTCGGGGGAATCCGCGCGGGCAGGTGTTGCGCTTTCCCCCGGAAGCGTGGCAAGCGCTCTGCGTCGCCCTGAAGACGGACGTCGTCAGGAGGTGACGGCCACCGGCTCGTCCGCGGTCTCCGCCGCGGCCCGGGCCCAGCCGACCACCTTGCGCTCGGCGTAGAACGACACGAACGGGATCGTGCCCGCCAGCATGACCAGCAGCATGCGCCCGATCTGCCAACGCGCCCGCCGGCCGAGGTCGAAGACCGCGACCAGGTAGACCATGTAGAGGAAGCCGTGCGCCGGGCCGACGGTCTCCACGACCGTCGCGTTGTCGGCGAGGTACTTCAGTGGCATGCCGATCGCCGTGAGGACGATCAGCACGACACCGACCACGTACGCGATGATCCGGTACCGGGTGAGGGCTGCGCGCATGGTGCGGGGGGATCCTTCCTCGATCAAGCAGGACCGCGACGGCGGCCCGGGTACTGGGAGGCCTTGGCGCCCGGGTTGGCGTTGAGCCAGGCGAGATAGTCGTTGTACTCGTCGAGCGCCGGGTCGGGCCCGGGCTCGGCGGTGGCCACGGCGGCGCGGCGGGGCACGAGCACCGGACGCCGGAAGCCGGAACCGATCTTGGGCGTCCTCGTGCCGAGCACGGGCGGCCGGACGGGGACGGGGGTCGGCTCGGGTGCCGCCGAAGGCTCCGGAGCGGCCGGCGTCGGGGCACCGCGGAGGGCGTCCCTGATCTCCCGGTACCAGATGAACGCCACGAAACCCGCGAACACCGGCCATTCGAAGGCGTACGCCCAGCTCAGCGTGTTGCCCGCGGACGCCCGGGAGACCTGCCACCAGCCCAGCGCGAGGAAACCGCCGATCAGGGCGAGCGCGAGCACATGCTTCGCGATCATCGGTGGGGTGACCAGACGCCTCATGTCCAACGAGGGTACCGGCGTCCGCTGAGCACTCCGACGGCGCGTCGTAGTCGGCGCGAATCTTGGTTACCCGCCGCCGGAAATGGGCAGTATCGAACCATGACCGAATCTTCTGGGCGCCGCGAGTCGACCGAGTCCGTGGACGTGACGGTCTCGGTCGTCGGCGAGGACGTCGGTGTCGACCCGAGTGAGCTCTCCGACGACGACCTGATCCGCGAGCTGCACAGCCTGCACCGGACCCGGCTCGACACGCTCCGGCACGGCTCGGACCCGGCGCTCGCCAACCACCTGCGCCGCACCGCGGAGCTGGAGACCGAGTACCTGGCCCGGCACCCGGGCCGCGAGGTCGACCCGCACCGCCTGCGCGACGGGGTGGCGTGATCATGAGCGCGCGCGAACCGCTCGGCCGGGCGCCCGGCGACACCGACCCGGCCGACCCGGGCGAGGACGACGACTTCGCCGCCGAGCACGAGGACACCGCGGTCGACGAGTCGATCACCGACGGCAAGGACCGCGGCGAGGAGGAGAGCCCGCGCGGCTGGGCCGGGCTGGAGGAGCACGACCACTCCGGAAACTGAGGACGCCGCCGGGAATGATCCCGACGGCGGCGCCGTTGAGCTGTCTGTCGGTGTGTCCAGTGTCCCCGGGCCTCACCTAATTGCCTTCGCGGAATACCGTCCGGCTGGAGCCGCGTCGTGCCACTCGCCGAGAGGCGACCTGCACACCGACACCGCAAGCGCCGCCCCCGGGCTCTGCCC
>NZ_JBFAIU010000507.1:0-3838 GCF_040654855.1 Asanoa sp. NPDC050611 | reverse complement strand
GCATCGGGTCGGTGACCTCGAAGGCGCCGACGCGGTAGCCGGCGTACGTGAGGGTGAACGGTGCGGGCGGAGCAGCTGACCAGCACGGCGTCGGCGTCGGCGAGCAGCTCGGCGACCGCGGTGGGCAGCTCCGCCGCGACCGTCCCGCCGCCGCGGTCGAGCCGCAGCAGGGTCCGGCCGCCGGCGCGGAGCCGGATCTTCTCGACCGTCGCACCGGTCGCGGGCAGCGCGAACAGCTCGACGCCCCGGTCGCCCAGCAGTCCGGCGAGCCGGGCTCCCGCGGCGTCGTCGGCGAGCGCGGTCACCAGGCTGACCCGGGCCCCGGTGGCCGCCGCGAACGTGGCGGCCAGGCCCGCGCCGCCGGGGCGCTCCGTGGATGACGTCTCGTCGAGCACCGGCGCACCGGGCCCGTCCGGGCACAGCCGGGTCGCGGTGCCCTCGACGTCGCGGTCGAGCAGCACGTCGCCGACCACCACCACCTGGGTCGTCACGGCGTCCGCCCGGCGGCCAGCGCCCGGTCGACGTACTCGCAGAGCAGGTGGACCGAGACGAGGTGCAGCTCCTGCACGACCTGGCTGTCGGCGGACGGCACCGCCAGCGCCTCCTTGCACGCGTCGGCGAGCGGGTTCGGCGCCGGGCCGGTCATCGCCCAGCAGCGCAGGCCGCCTTCCCGGCCGGCGGCGGCGGCTTCCAGCAGGTTCGCGCTGGTGCCGCTCGTCGACAGCAGGATGAGCACGTCGTCGGGGCGCCCGTGGGCGCGCACCTGGCGGGCGAAGACGGCGTCGTAGCCGAAGTCGTTGCTGATCGCGGTCAGCGAGGAGGTCTCCGCCGAGAGGGCGATCGCGGACAGCGGCATGCGGTCGTCGCGCAGCTTGCCGACCAGCTCGGCGGTCAGGTGCTGCGCCTCCGCGGCGCTGCCGCCGTTGCCGGCGACCAGCAGGCGACCGCCGCGGCTCAGCGTGCCGGCGAGCTCGGCACCCCAACGGGCCAGCTTGGCCGCCTCCCGGCCGAACGCGGGCAGGGCCGAGGCCAGCCCGGCGAGGTGCGCGTCGACGAGCGGGATCACGCGGCCACCACGCCGTCGTAGAGGGCGCCGAGCTGGGCGGCCACCCGCTTCCAGCTGTACGACATCCGGGCCCGGTCGAGCGCCGCGGCGGCGTACGCGACGCGGCGCATCGGGTCGGCGAGGAGCTGGCGCACCGTGTCGGCGAGGGCCGCGGAATCCCGGGGCGGCACGAGGTCGCCGGTCACGCCATGGACGACGGTGTCGGTGAGCCCGCCGACGGCGGACGCCACGACAGGCACGCCGCAGGCCATGGCCTCGAGCGGGGTGAGCCCGAACGGCTCGTACCACGGCGTCGTGACCATGATGTCAGCCGAGCGGTACCAGGCGGGCACCTCGTCGCGCGCCAGCCCGCCGACGAACCGCACGCGGTCACCGACCCCGGCGTCGGCCGCGGCGGTGCGCAGGGCGCGCACGAGCGGGTCGGCGTCGAGGTGCGCGGCGGCCGGTCCACCGACCACCACCAGCTCCGCGTCGCCGATCCGGGGCAGCGCGGCGATCACGTCGGCCACGCCCTTGCGCTCCACCAGCCGCCCGATGCTGAGCAGCCGGGGTCGCCGCGTGCGCGGCGCGACAGTGCCCTCGGGCGTGAACCGCGCACTGTCCACACCGGACGGAACCACCGACACGGCGGCGCGGGGGACGCCCATCCGGACCAGCTCGGTCACCTCGTCCGCGCACTGCGCGACGACCGCGTCGGCCTGGCGGCCGAGCATGCGTTCGAAGCCGACGCGGCCGGGCGGGCTGCTGTCCCGGTCGCCCTGGTGCCGCCGCTTGACGGTGCCGAGGGCGTGGTAGGTCTCCACGACCGGCACGCCGGTGCGGGCCCGGGCGGTCAGGGCGGCCAGGCCGCTCATCCAGAAGTGCGCGTGCGCGACGTCCGGCCGCCACCGGGCCCAGTCGTCGGCCAGCCACGCTCCGAACGCACCCATGTGCGGCAGCAGCGCGTCCTTCGGCAGCGGCACGGCCGGACCGGCCGGCACGTGCACCACGGTGACCCCGGGTCGGACGCGGACCGTCGGTGGCAGGTCGCCGTCGCGGCGCGTGTAGACCCGCAGCTCGTGTCCCTCGTCGGCCAGCGCCCAGGACAGGTCGGCGACGTGCGTGTTCTGTCCACCGGCGTCCTCGCCTCCGAGCGCCGCCAGCGGGCTGGCGTGCTCCGAGATCATCGCGATGCGCATCGTTCCTCCTCCAGCAGCCGGTCCCAGTCGCCCAGGAACCGGTCGAGCCCGTATCGGTCGGCCGCAGCCTTGCGCGCCGCCGCGCCCAGCTCGCCGGCCGAGTCGGGGTCGGCGACCAGCCACCGCGCCGCCTCGACGAGCGTGTCGACCTTGGTCGACAGGACCCCGGCACCGGGCGGCACGGCCTCGACCGCCTCGGTGCTGGCCAGCACCACGACCGGCATGCCCATCGCCATCGCCTCGATCAGGCTCAGCCCCAGCGAGGTCCAGCGGCACAGGTGCAGGTAGACGCGGCGGCGGGCGACCGCTTCGTGCAACGGGCCCTGCGGCAGGTCCTCGTGCGTCGCGATCCGGTAGGCGGGCAGCTCGAGCCGTGCGCGCAGCTGCCCGAGGCCCATGCCGAAGACGTCCAGCGGCGCCACGGAGGCGAACCGCGGCATCAGGTCCGTCCCGGTCACCCGCCAGCGCCGGACCGGCTCGTTGGTCACCACGGCCAACCGGGGCAGGTCACCGGCGTACACGACCAGGGGCGGCACGATCCCGTGCTCCACCACGGTGGTACGCGTGGCGCCGGCGTCCCAGAACAGCTCGTTGAAGCCCGTCACGTGGACCAGCAGCAGGTCGTCGCGGTCGGCGACCGGGTGCCGGGTGGCGGGCACGTCGCCCTTGGGCGTGTTGTGCTCGACGTAGACGACCGGCAGGCGGCGGCCGGTCCACCGGCGCGCCAGGTCGATTTCCTCGGGCCGCTGCACGACGACCACGTCGACGTGCGCCGCGGCCAGCTCCGCCGGGGTCACCTCCACCACGGACGAGGGCCAGTCGTAGGTGCGGGCCCGGCCGCGGCCCCACGGATCGCGGTCGGCGTTGACGGGGACGAGGTAGCGGTGCCGACCCTGGACGAACGCCGTCATCCAGGACCCGTGCACGTGCCAGACGAGGACGTTCACGCCGGCCCGCCGGTGAGCACGCCGACCGCGGCGACGACGGCGGCCGGGTCCACGGTGGACAGGCAGGGATGGCCGGGCAGCGGGCAGGTGACGGCGCGGCTGTCGCGGCAGGGCGTGTCGGCGGCACCGAGCCGCACGGTGGGCACCCGGTACGGGCCCCAGGCGCCGTAGGGCACCGTCGGGGCGTACAGGCTCACCACTGGCGTGCCGACCGCCGCCGCGAGGTGGGCCGGGCCGGTGTTGCCGACGACCACGCAGGCGGCGCCGGCGAGCACCCCCGCCAGCGCGGACCAGGTCAGCGCGCCGCCGAGGTCCGCGGCCGGCCCGGCCGCGACGTGCCCGGTGAGGTCCGTCTCGCCCGGACCGCCGGTCACCACGACCCGGTGACCGGCCGCGGTGAGCGCGTCCACGATCGCCGCGCAGAGGTCGGGCGGGCAGGCGCGGGCCGGCGCCGACGTGCCGGGGTGGACGACCACGTACGCGCGCTGCAGCGGCGACGCCCCGGCCTCGACCCGCAGCACCGGCTCGTCACCGGGTGGCAGCGCGAAGCCCGCGGCGGCGGCGGACCGCAGGGCTCGTCGGGCAGCAAGCTGTCCGGTGACCGGATCGTGCTCGGCGTGCTCAACGACCAGTCGGGCGTCTACCTC
>NZ_JBFAIU010000506.1:0-3848 GCF_040654855.1 Asanoa sp. NPDC050611 | reverse complement strand
GCCGCGCTGGACGTCGCCGTGTCCACGATGGATGGTCTGCTGAGCGACGAGGTGGGGCGACCGCGTTCCGCATCGCGGCGGCGATGTTGTCGTGCTCGACCGCGAGCGCCGGCGACCCGGGTCACCGGCACGGTAGCCGGCGACTACGTGTTCCGGTTCTTCGGCGACGACGGCGCCCGGCGGTCCGTGGCGACCGTCGCCGTGACGCTCGCGCCGAAGGCCGTGGTCGCCGAGTTCGGTGCCACGGCCACCGTCACGACCAGCGGGACGGCACCCTGGGAGAACCACTCGCGGGTGAGCGAGCGGACCAACCCGACCAGCTCCAACCCGGGCGCGGGCAACGGCTGGGGCAACTGGGGCCAGCAGCAGAACGGCACGAGCGTCGAGCGGGCGGGATGGATCCAGTACGCGTGGACCTCGCCGGTGCGGCTGTCGTCGGCGGACGTCTACTGGTACGACGACAACGGCGGCACCCGGCGACCGAACGCGGACACGTACGCCATCGAGACGTCCGCCGACGGCACCACGTGGACCCCGGTGACGCTGGTCAACGGGTCCTCCTACGCCGGCGGGCTCGCCACGAACGCGTACAACCACTTCGACTTCGCGCCGCTCGACACGCGCCTGCTGCGGATCCGGATCTGGGGCGTGCAGAGCGGCGGTGCGGGCACGGGCGTCCTGCGCTGGCGGGCCAACGGCGAGGCGGTCGACACTGTCCGGTCGCCGGTGCTGGTCCGGACCACCGTCGGCGAGGTGCCGGTGCTGCCGGGCGCGCTCGACATCGGCTACGCGAGCGGCGCCCGCGGCACGGCCGGCTTCCAGTGGCAGCCGATCACGCCGGCGATGGTGGCCGAGACCAACGTCGACCCGTTCGTGGTGTACGGGACGAACGACACGTACGGGCTGATCGCCGAGGCCCGGGTGTACGTGCGGCCGGAGACGGCGCCGGGCGGCATCTCGATCCAGGGCGTCGAGTCGTTCACGCGGTCGGTGGCGGTCGGCGAGCAGCCGTACCTGCCCGACAAGGTCGAGGTGTCCTACAACGACGGTTCGCGGGACAACCAGGCGATCGGCGTACGGTGGCGGTTCGACCCGGACGTCGTCGACACGCCGGGCCGCTACACCGTCATCGGCGACCTGGTGCTGCCGCCCTACGTCGGCGACGCCGGCGCGACGCGCACCACGCTCACGCTGACGGTCGGCACCGACACGGTGGCCCCGACGACGAGCATCGCGTGGTCGCCGGCCGGGACCGGCGAGTGGTTCACGACGGTGCCGTCGTTCACGCTGACGGCGCAGGACGCGTTCGGGGTGGAGGGCACGTCGTACCGGGTCGACGACGGCGACTGGACGGCCTATGCCGGCACGCCCGTCGCGGTCGCGGGCGAGGGCAGCCACCAGGTGACCTACCGGTCCGTCGACGTGACCGGCAACGTGGAGTCGCCGCGGACCGCCACGGTGCGGGTCGACACGGTGGCGCCGGCGGCCGCCTTCTCGAGCGCGATCGGCGACGTGCACGAGGGATCCGTGCCGCCGGCGCCGACCTGCACGGCGACCGACGCGACCTCCGGACCGCGGGGCTGCGTGGTCAGCGGCTACGCCACGGCGGTGGGCACGCACACCGTGACCGCGACGGCCACCGACAACGCCGGCAACGTGGGCACCGCGACCCAGACCTACCGGGTGCTGCCGCGGTGCACGACGACGATCACCGGAACCAGACCCGGGCCGCTGGTCGTCACCGCCGGGCTGACCTGCGTCGAGCGGGCCACCGTCAACGGGTCGGTCACGGTCGGCCCCGGTGCGTCGCTGATGGTCCGGGGCGGCACGATCGCCGGCCCGCTGTCGGCCACCGGAGCCGGCACCGTGACGCTGGCCGCGACGACGGTCGGCGGTCCCGTCTCGGTCGCGGGTTCCACCGGCGAGCTGAGGATCACCGGCGGCCGGCTGGCCGGCGCGGTGTCGATCACCCGCGGCACGGGCGGCGTCCGCCTCGACGCCGTGACCATCGGCGGCCCGGTCACGCTGACCGGCAACACCGGCACGGCGCCGGTGGTCGCCGCCGCCAACACCATCGGCGGGCCGCTGGCCTGCTCGGGCAACACCCCGCCGCCGACCGACGAGGGCCGCGCGAACACGGTGCGGGGACCGGCCTCGGGCCAGTGCGCGAAGCTGTAAGGCCCGTGGCCGCCCGACGGTCACGGACGCGGCTGGAAGTCGACCTCCTTGGTCGCCACCGTGCCGGCCGTCCGGCCCGGCGCCTGGTGATCGCCCCAGTAGAGGTTCGTATGGGCGATCACCAGGTCAGGCGGCGGCGCGCCCCACTCGCTGAGGTCCTCGGTCGTGTGCGCGTCGCTGACCAGGATCGCGTCGTAGCCGCGGACGACCGCCCCGTGCAGCGTGGACCGGATGCACTCGTCGGTCTGCGCGCCGACCACGACCAGCGTCCCCACGCCGAGGCCGGCGAGCGTGGTCTCCAGCGCCGTCTCCTCGAACGAGTCGGCGTACTCCTTGGTGATCCTCGGCTCGGTCGCGCCCGGCGTCAGCGCGGGCACGATCTGCCAGTCGTCGCTGCCCTCGGCCAGGTGCTCGTCGGTCTGCTGCACCCAGATGACCGGGGTCCCGGCCTGCCGCGCCTTCTCGACGACGGTGCCGATGTTCGCGACCACCGCGTCGCGCTCGTGCGCCTTCGCGACGACGCCGTTCTGCACGTCGACGACGATCAGGGCGGTGTGTGGCCGGTTCTGCAGAGTGCTCAATGCTTCCTCCCGTGGTCGCCACACACAGTAGACCGGCTCAGCCGGCGCCGTAACAGACGAAGCCGGCCGCCGCGGGGTGCAGCTCCTGCTGCGCGCGGGCGAGGGCTTCGGCCGGCCCGACGCCGGACCGCAGGTAGCGGTGCATCCGGAGCATGACCTGCCGGGTCGCCTCGTCGGAAACCGGGACGACCGTCGCGACCAGGGCCGTGGCGCCCATCCCCAGCAGGGCCGCGGCCAGCCCGAGCAGCTCGTCGCCGGGATGGATCGACGGCAGGCCCGACTCGCAGGCGGAGAGGACGACGTGCCGGGGTGGGCGGCGGAGCCGTTCGAGGTCGTACACCGTCAGCGGTCCGTCGACCAACCGCAGCGCCGAGAAGAGCGGGTTGTCGGCCCGGAACGAGCCGTGCGCGGCCAGGTGCGCCAGCTCGGCACCGTCCAGGGCGCCGAGCACCGACTCGACGGTCGCGGACCGGCCGGTGAAGCGCCGGGCACCCGGCGTCGCCCGGGCGAGCGCGGCGACCTTGGCCGTCGCGTGCGGCAGCCCCGGCCCGGCCACGAACACCGAGCGGCCCGCCGCGGGCCGGCTCGCCGGGGCGGTCGCGGCGCGGTGCCAGAGGGTGGCGGACGGTGCGACGGAGACCGGCCGGCCGCTCAGTGACGGCAGGGCCGGCCACGGCAGGGCGTGCAGCGCGCCGGTCGGCACGACGACCAGCGGGCCCTCGACCCGCAGCGGCTGCAGCAGCAGGGCGTCGAGCTGCTTCGCCTTGTGCGCGACCAGGGTGGCGGCGGCCGCGGCGTTCCGGCCGGTGTACGCGAGCCGGCGCAGGCCGTGCCGCACCGCCGCGAGGTGGCCCTCGGCCTCGGCGACCCGGCCCAGGTGATGCAGCGTGCGACGGCTGCCGGTGAGCACCACCGCGTGCAGGGCGCCGTCGAGCGCGAGGTACTCCACGAGCGTCGCCGGGCCCAGCGCCGCGCGCAGGGCGGACAGCCGCACCGGCTCGTGGCTGCCGGTCGCGCCGGGCGCAGGCCGACTGGCACCCGCGCGAGCTGCCCAAAGAGGACCAGGCGACGCTCTGGCGGAACTCGTCC
>NZ_JBFAIU010000505.1:0-3850 GCF_040654855.1 Asanoa sp. NPDC050611 | reverse complement strand
GCAGCGCCTCGCGCAGCCGGGCGGTCATCGCACGCTCCTTTCCGTCGTGCGGTCGACCAGGTCGGGCGCGATGACGCGCAGCCGCCGGATCGCGCCCTTCGGGATCTGCGGACGGGCCGCCGACAAGGCCGTCAGGCGCTTGTCCAGGGCGTTGACGTCCTTGCCGCTCAGGGCGCGCGGCAGGCGGGTCAGGGTCATCCGGATCTTGCGGATCGGGATCTCGTCGTCGCCGTTGCCGATCACGTAGTCGTGCAGCGGTGCGTTGCCGATGACCTTGGCCAGGCGGCGCTTCTCCTGGCCAAGCATGCTGCGGACCCGCTGCGGGTTGCCTTCGGCCAGGAGGATGACGCCGGGCTTGCCGACGACCAGGTGGACCATGTCCATCGCCGTCGTGGAGCTCACGGCCGGGCGGACGCGCCAGTCACCGCGCATGTTCTCGATGATCGAGGCGGCCGCGCCGGGTTGGCCCTCGGCCGCGTTCATCATCGCGCGGTTGGAGCGCAGGTTGAGCACGATGAGCAGCGCCAGCAGGGCGACCAGGATGCCGAGCGGGATGAAGATGATGGTCCCCGTGAGGATCACCGCGAGCGCGGCGAGGAGCAGTGGGATCAGCACCGCGCCTACCGCCAACGGGACGAACATCTTGTCCTGTTTGGCGGTGAACGAGAAAACCATCCCGATCTGCTTCAGGCGTCCGCCGAACGACACCTTCTCTTCTGCCCTGGCCATGCGACGCAGTCTAGTGTCCGGATGCCGTCGTCTGTCCGCCGGCAATCATCTCCGGGCCCAGCAACCCGAGCCGATGCGCGACGGCGGCCGCTTCGATCCGGTTCGTCACTTCCAGCTTGGCGATAATGCGTGAAACGTGCACGCTGACCGTTTTCGGCGATAGGTAGAGCTCCGTGGCGATCCGGCTGTTGCTGTGCCCGACCGCGACCAACCGGAGCACCTCGCGCTCCCGCGCGGTCAGCACGTCCGGCCCGGCGCCCACAGCGCCGCGCAGCCCCACCCGGCGCGCCAGCCGGGCCACCTGGTCCCGCAGCGGGCGGGCATCAAGATCGGCTGCGATCGCACCGGCCTCTTCGAGCGCGTCACCGGCCGCACCCCGGTCACCCACCGCGGCGGCCGCCTCGGCCAGCGCGACGAGCGCCCGCGCCAGCGCGTAGGGCTGCCCGTCGACCCGCCACGCCTCCACGGCTGCCGCCCAGCGCTCACGCGCCTCGGCCGCACTCACCCCGACCTGCGCCGGAATCGCGCCACGAGCGGGCCCATCGGAGGCCTCACTCTCGCCGGGAGCACCGCCGTCGGTCCGCCGCGCGCCGGCGGCAACGCTGCCCGGCGCGCGACCCGCGCCGGTGCCCTGAACAGCTCGACCCGGCCCCGCGACCACGGCGCCCCCGCCGGACAGCGACGCCGCGATCTGAGCGGCGTAAGCACGATCAGCCGGATAGATGCACTCCACGTCCGGCACCACGGTCTGGATCATCGTGCGCAGGGCCGCGTCGTCCGCGGCCGCCGCCGCGCGGGCGGAGGCCGCGAGGAGCGGCCACGCATAGCGCGGGTTGGCGACCAGGTCGCTGGCGCCCGCCGGCGCCTTCCAATCCGCCTCGGAGCTGGTGGCCGCGCCCACCGTCAGGGCGTCGCAGGCCGTCTTGGCGGCCGCGGCCGGGTCGCCGACGGCCAGTGCCGCCTCGATCTTGAGCGTCAGCAGCGGCATCCGGTGCTGGGCGCTGACGTACGGCCGTGCCAGGAAGGACAGCGCCCGCCCCACCAGCTCCGGTGCCGACGCGTCGCCGCGGGCCAGGCGCAGCCCCGCGCGTAGCTGCAGCCAGTGCAGGCCCAGGTGGCCCGGCGGGTCGAAGCGCGCCGACTCCGCGCAGATCGCTTCCGCCTCGTCCCAGCGGCCCAGCGCTACCAAGGCCTCCGCGTGGTTGGACCGCAGGAACGCGCCGCTCGATCGGTCGACGCCCGCCTTGCCCGCGTCCTTGGTGCCCAGCGCCGCCGCCTCCGCCGAGCCCGCATAGTCGCCGATCTCGAACAGCGCGTCCGAGATGTTGACGCGCGCGTGGACCAGGCCCTCCAGGTCGCCGACCGACTTGGCCCGGGCCTCCGCCCGGCGTAGCTCCGTCAGGCCCGTCTCCGCCGCGACGTGCCGCGCGCACACCCGGCCCAGCGTCAACGTCGCCTGGACCGCCGCCGCCTCATGGCCGAGCGACTCCGCCGAGGCGCGGGCCAGCGAGGCGATCCGCGCGCCCTCGTCGCGGTCGACCCGGGAGATCTGGTAGGCGATGTCGGCCAGCAGCATGGCCCGGGCCGGGTCGTCCGGCGCGGACTCCGCCAGGGCGATGGCCTCCCGCAGCGGCGGGGCGCCGTCGCTCTTGCCGAGCGAGCTGAGCAGCTTGCCGCGCCGGGTCAGCAGCCGCGCGGCGCGCAACGGCTGCGCGGCACGGTCGACGGCGTGCAGTGCGGCCCGGTTCAGGCTCAGCGCACGCTTGAAGTCGCCCGCCGTGTAGGTGGCGACCATCGTCTCCTCGAGCAGCGTCAGGTGGTCGACGCCCAGGCGGTCGGCCGCGTCGGGCACCTGCTCCCACAGCTCGAGCACCCGCTCCAGCAGGCGCGCCTGCTCGGCGTGGGCATAGCGCTCCCCCGCCGCCAGCGCGGCCGCGCGCGAGGTGACCAGGGCGCGGGGATGGTCGTGCGCCGCATACCAGTGGTGGGCCACCTCCGCCGGTGCGCGGCCCGCGCCGACCAGCGTCGGGTCGGCCTCGATGGCCGCCGCGTAGCGGGCGTGCAGCCGGGCATGCTCGCCCGGCAGCAGGTCGTCGTGCACCGCCTCGCGGACCAGCGCGTGCCGGAACTCGTAGCCGCCGTCCGGGTCGGCGACCAGGAGCTGTGCGGTCACCGCCGAGCGCAGGGCCGCGTCGAGCTCGGCCTCCGGCAGGGCGGCGACGGTGGTGAGCAGGTCGTGGCCGATCCGGCTGCCGCCGGCGGCGGCGATCCGCAGGACGGGCTGGGCCGACTCGGGCAGCCGGTCGACCCGGGCCAGCAGCAGGTCGCGCAGGCTCTCCGGAATGTCCGCGCACGCGGCCGGGTCGCCCGAGGCGGCCAGCTCCTCGACGAAGAACGGGTTGCCCTGTGCCCGCTGGTGCACCTTGTCGATCGCGCGTTGGGTCGGCTCGCCGTCGAAGATGTCGGCCAGGATCTCGGCCGTGCCGTCGCGGTCGAGCCGGCCCACGTCGAGGCGCTCCACGCCGCGGGCCCGGTCGAGCTCGGCGACGAACGCCCGCAGCGGGTGGCCGCGGTGCAGCTCGTCGGTGCGGTAGGTGCAGATCAGCAGCACGCGGGCCGTGCGGGCGGCGCGGACGAGGAACTCGACCAGGTCGCGGGTGGACCGGTCGGCCCAGTGCAGGTCTTCGATCACGACGGCCAAGGGTCGATCGGCGGCCAGCCGGGCGAGCAGCGCGGCCACCTGGTCGAAGAGCACGCCGCGGTTGGCGTCGGGCGAGGCGGGACCCAGCTCGGGCAGCAGTCGCGCGAACACGGACTCCTGGCCGCCGAGCACCTCGACGCCCTCGGCCCGCACCACCTCCCGCAGGATGGCGCAGAACGGGGCGTAGGGCAGGCCCTCCTCGCCCAGCTCGAGACACTGACCGACCACGAAGCGCGCGTCGCCCCCGTGTCGAGCGAACTCCTCGATCAGTCGTGTCTTGCCGACGCCCGCCTCGCCGCCGACCAGCACCATCGCCGGCTCGTCGGTGCGAGCCCGCTTGAGCGCGTCGCGCAGCACCGCGATCTCGGCGTCACGGCCGACGAACGCGGTGCTGCGGGCACGAACGGTCACGGCATCGAG
>NZ_JBFAIU010000504.1:0-3860 GCF_040654855.1 Asanoa sp. NPDC050611 | reverse complement strand
GGTTGAGCCACCAGGCGGGTTCGGGGGAGCCCCAGCCGTTCATCGCGAGGGTGACGTAGTTGGGCCCGTCCTCGAAGTAGCCGACCATCACGCCGCGCTCCTGGCCGGTGCGGCGGCCGATGGTCGTCAGGCGCAGCGTGCCGTACCTGTCTCCGCGCGGCCGGGACAGGCCGAGTCGGCCGCCGCTGAAGCGGTAGATGCCGCGGTGGACGGCCCAGGCGGTGCGGATGACCCAGCGGGGCGGGAGCCACGGGGATTTGATCGGGGTGTTGTCCGACATCACTCCAGAATGGCCGACCCGGGCAACACCACGAGCCGCCCGTCGCCGTCGGCGGACACCCACACCGGGTCGCCGGCGAGTTCGATGTAGACGGACGCCGTGCCCCAGCGCACCGCGATGGTCGTGGGTCGGTCGGCGGACAACCGGGCCGCGACGAGCGCGTGGCCCGCATCCCACTCGACGTCGACGACGATGCCGGGGCGCGCGACCGCACCCGTCAGGCGGCCCGCCGGCCAGTCCGCCGGGATCGCCGGCGAATCGGTGAGCTCCGCGGCGATAGGCTGATCCAGCCGATCTCATGAGGAGTTCACAATGGCCACTTACCTGATTACGCACGAGGTCGACGATGTCGAGGCATGGAAGGCTTCGCGTAAGCGGGAAGAGGTATTCGGGCCTATGGGCATCACGATCCGGACGTTCGTGGACCCGAAGGGGTCGAATCGCGTCGGGCTGGTCGCTGAGATCCCGGACCTTGCCGCCTTCCAGGAGTTCATGCGCTCCGATGCGGCGGCAGCGGCCATGAAGCACGACGGCGTCCGCCCGGAGACCCTGCTGGTGCTCGGCGAAGACTAGGCCATCGTTCACGCCCGGCAGTGCGCCCCCACGCGACCCGTGCCCCAGAACGTCAGGGCCGAACGTCGGGGCCGGTCGCTCGCCGACCTCGAGCCGGCTCGGACGCAGCCGTGTGCCAGGGCCGCGGTGGTCGAGGGCTGCCCAACCGGTTCCGGTAGGCCGAGCGGGGTGGTCTTCGCGCGGCCTCCGGCTGCGCGCTCGACCCACACACCAGACGCCGGGGGCTCGGCTGTCCGCGCCGCAGGGGCGGTGTCTACCGCAGTGCGGGGTCGTCGCGTGGCGGGGTTGTTCGTTGTTCGTGGACCTGTATCTCGAGGCGTGAGCGGTGGGCGCCCGGGTGGTAGAGCTCGTCGACCGGCCCCATCAGCCCACCGCCGATGCCGCGCCGGCGGACGCGGATGCCTAGCCACGCCAGGCTGGCCAGGACCGCGACGAAGGCGGCGGCCAGGGCCAGCAACGGCGCTACGTCGGTCATGCGGCGGAGCCTAGTGCCGTGGCGAGGAGGCGCACCGCCTCGGTGAGGGCCGCTCGGGGGTTCTCGCGCCAGTCCGGGGTCGGTGGGGTGAGGGCCGTCGACCTCGGGTAGCGGTCGCCGAAGTCCGGGATGTGGGCCCGGATCGACGTGGCGCGGGCCAGCCATTCGTCGGCGCCGCGCTGGGACATCCGTTGGTAGGCCGCGGTGGTCGCCGCGGTGGCGCGGACCGTCGCGTACAACATCGTGACCGCCGTTGAACGACGGGCGTCGGGGACCTGCCACGCCGCCAGGATCGCGGCCAGGCGCTCCAGCCAGTCCTGTTCGTTGGGGCCCTGGCTCGCCTCCGACCACGGGCGCTCGGTGAGCCAGGGATGCGCCACGTACACCTCGAACAGCGCTGTCGACCAGGCGTCCAGCGCGGCTGCGAGCGAGTCTCGCGGGTCGTCCCACGCCGGCATCGCGCTCGCCTGGTCCTGCATCAGGGCGAGGAGGTTCTCCTTCGTGCCCACGTACGGGTAGAGGGCCATCGCGGTGCTGCCCAGTCGCGCCGCGATCGCGCGGGTGGAGACCGCGGGCAGGCCGTCGGCGTCGGCCAGGGCGATGCCGATCCCGAGGATCTCGTCGAGGTCCAGCTGCTGAGCCGGACCGCGGCGCGGGGTGGGCAGCGTGGCGCCGCGGTGCCGCCAGAGCCGACGAACGTGCGCGTCGATGTCGTCCATCATAGTCCTTACACTGTATAGTGTTTCCATGACGACGGCACGCATGCACGATGACACGAAGATCGACGTCGCGGTCCGCGGTGACGGCCCCGCCGTCCTGCTGCCGGTCAGCACGACGCCGATCGAGGGCGAGGCCGCCGAGCAGATGCGGGCCTGGGGTGCCGACCCGGCGCTCGGCCACAACCTCGTCACCGGGCTCACCGACGCGGGCTTCCGGGTGGTGACCGCCGACTACGAGGGGCACCTGGTCGACCATCCGAAGCCGACGACCCTGACCCCGGACGCGGTCGCGGCGGACCTGCTGGCGATCGCCGACGCGGCGGGCGTGGACCGGTTCGCCTACTACGGCTACTCGTGGCTGGCGCTCGCCGGCCTCCAACTCGCCTTGCGCACCGACCGACTCACGGCCCTCGTGATGGGCGGCTATCCACCGCTCGGCGGCCCGTACGACGCGATGCTCTCGGTCACCCGCAGTGCCCACGAGATGGCGGTGGCCAACGAGGGCAAGGTCTTCGCCCCGGCGGAACCCGGCGACTGGGACTCCGCGGAGGTAACGAGCGGCCCGGACCAGACGCGGCAGTACGCGACGCTGTACGAGTCACTGCGCGACTTCGACGAGCGCGCCGCCCTGCCCCGCGTGACGGTCCCGCGCCTGGCCTTCGCCGGCGCCGAGGACAACATCACCTACGGTCCGAAGTGGAAGGACGCCCATGTCGCGATCGGTGAGCCCCTGGCGCGGCACCGCGCGGAGCTCGAGGCCGCGGGCTGGACGGTCGTGGTCATCCCAGACCTGGACCACATGACCGCGATGCGCAGCGAGACGGTCCTCCCGATCCTGACGCCGTGGTTGACGGAGGCCCTCGACGCATGGCGGACCATGGGCTGATGGAGTTTCCGCGGGCGCTGCCCGGCCCGGCCGCACTCGCGGCGTGGTGCTTCGCCACGGTGACGCTCCCGCTGCTGTTCTTCGACTGGACCCACCGCTGGGAGGAGGACCAGCCGGTCTCGACCGCGCTGTGGTGGGCTGCTGGCGCGGCCCCGCTGCTCGCGGCGACGGCGGCGGCGAAGTGGCGGTGGCACGCCCGCCGCGGCGGCCTCCTAGCCGCCGGGGCCGTCGCCACCCTGGTCGCGATGGTCTTCCTCGGCGGTTCCCTCGCGGTATTCCGGTGGGTCATCCCGCTGACCGGCTCGGCCGACTGGGCGCGGGTCGTGCTCAGCGGCGCCGTCCTGGCGGGCGGCGGCGGCGCGCTCGGCTACCTGCTCGGATCACGCCGGCCGCGCCGGAACGCGCTGGCGGGCCACCGCGGCTATGCCGTCGGCGCGCTGGTCGCCTTGCTGGGCGGTCTCTTCTTGCACACCACGGTGCGACTGGGCGCCGAAGGCAGCACGGCCGGGCCGGACCTGGGCGCGACCTACGGCGGGGTCGGGCCGATCACCCCGGACGAGGGCGTGCTGACGTTGCCGTCGGCGGGCGAATACGCGATCTACGCGATCGGCTTCGCACCGTCGAACCCGGACTGCCGTGTAGGCAACGCCCAGGCGAAGCGCCTCACGATCCCACCCGGGGACTACGGCGGCGACTACGCCTCCTACACATGGATCGCCTCGTTCGAGGTCGACGCACCGGGCACCTACCCACTGAGCTGCCAGACACCGGACGCCGACGCGTCCTACACGGTCGGCGACCTCCCGCGGGTACGCGGCCTGGTCGGCGCAATGATCCACTGGCCACTCACGACGATCTGGCTCCTCGGCGCGATCCCGGGCCTGCTGATCATCGCGGACGCCGTCACCCGCCGCACCCGGACACGTC
>NZ_JBFAIU010000503.1:0-3870 GCF_040654855.1 Asanoa sp. NPDC050611 | reverse complement strand
GCCGGCTTCGTCATGGTCGTCGACGACGAGGTCGAGCAGGTGTACGTGTCCGCGGCCCACCGCGGCTCCGGCGTAGCCGGTGTCCTGCTGGCGGACGATGCGGATCACGAGGAGTAGCCGTCCCGTCTGGTCGAAGACCATCTACCGTGCAGGGCGCGCGACGTTTCCTCAACTCAACGTGACCAAACCCACAATTCCTACCCAGTAGGAAGGGATTCCTCGACCGGGGTGCGCAGGGTCGCCAGCGCGCGCGACCAAGCCACCACCTCGTCGACCGTGGCGTGCAGGGCGTCCGCCTGACGCGCCGCCGGGGCGAACCGCTGGAAGTTGTCGGTGAAGTCCGTGTAGAACGAGAGCGCCACCTGCGAACGGACGGTCGCGAGCCGCACCTCGGCCGCGATCAGCCGCAGGTGCTCGACCGCGCGCACCCCGCCCGCGACGCCGTAGCTGACGAACCCGGCCGCCTTGTCGTTCCACTCCGCGAACAGGAAGTCGATGGCGTTCTTCAGCACGCCGCTGGTCGAGTGGTTGTACTCCGGCGTCACGAACACGTAGCCGTCGAAGCCGGCGACGACCTGCGACCACCGGTGCGTGTGGGCGTTCTCGTAGCGGCCGCCGGACGCGGCCGTGGGCTCGTCCAGGTGCGGCAGGGGGTGGTCGAGGAGGTCGACGAGCTCCAACGTCGCGTCCGTGCGGCCGCCGGCCTCGGCGAGCACCCAGTCGGCGATGGCCTTGCCGTGGCGTCCGGGCCGCGTGCTGCCGAGGACGATGGCGATGCGGGTCATTGCGGGCTCCCTTCGGTGGGCCGGTTCCGGCCCTGCTGCCTGGCGGGAACGCCACTCCCACAGGAGCTATGCCGCCTCGCGCACACGCACTTCGAAGTGCGTAACGCCGTACGGTGGAAGAAATATGGAAGGGGCCCCGATGAGCTTCGACGCCACACAGTCGGCGATCCTGTGCGCCGACGAGGACGCGCGCCGGCACACCCGCGACGTCCTCCGGCGCGTCGGCGACGCCTGGTCGCTGGTGCTCGTGTCACAGCTCACCCGCGGCCCGCGGCGGTTCACCGAGCTGCTGCGGGCCGTCGACGGCATCTCGCACCGGATGCTCACGCAGACGCTGCGCGGCCTGCAACGCGACGGCCTGGTCTCGCGCACGTCGTTTCCGGAGATCCCGCCCCGGGTCGAGTACGAGCTGACCCCGCTGGGCCGGACCTTGATCGGGCCGGTGCTGGAGCTGACCCGCTGGGCCGAGGACTACCGCGACGACGTCGAGGAGAACCGCCGGCGCTACGACGCGCGCCGCTAGCGAGGGCGCAGGTCCGCATAGCCGCCGGCGTGGTAGAGCAGGGGCGGCTCGTCGGCGCCGACGTGCTCGCCGTGCACCGGGGTGGCCAGCACGATCGTGTGGTCGCCGGCGGTGACCGCCCCGGCGATCCGGCAGACGATCCGGGCCAGCGCGCCGTCGAGCAGCGGGACGCCGTCGGGCCCGGGCTGCCACGCGCCGTGCGCCGCGAACCGGTCGATGCCGCTGGTGGCGAACGTCCGCGCCACATGTTCCTGATGCTCGCCCAGGACGTGCACCGCGACGGTCCCCGCCGCCTGGACCGCCGGCCACGCCGACGCCGTGTGCGCGATGCCGAACGACACCAGCGGCGGGTCCAGCGAGACCGAGGTGAACGAGGTGGCCGTGAAACCGGCCGGCGGCGAGCCGGGCGCGGTGACCACGACGACGCCGGCCGCGTGGTGGCGCAGCAGGCGGCGGAACAGGGCGGAGTCCACGACTGAGCCGGGTACGGAGGTAACGGTCACTTGATACGCCTCCCGCGATGAGCATGGCGGACAAACGCCGGCCGACACGGGGAGCATAGCCTAGTAAGCCAGTAGGATTAGTAGGCTGAACGACCCGGTTTGCCGCACCCGCCCGGACCAACTGCGGCCGACTTGTTGCCGGACCGTTTCATATCCTAGTAATCCGATGGGGTTTATTGACATCGTGAGGCTCCCGGCCTGACAGTGGATACGGACGCGGCACATCCCGTCCATAGTGGATTCACGCTGGGAGGGGTCATGGCAGCGCGTACGCGGGCCGTACGGATCAGCCGGTTCGGCGGGCCCGAGGTGCTCGAGGTCGTCCACGTCGCGAGGCCCGAGCCGCCGCCCGGCGGGGTCGTGCTCGAGGTGCGGGCCGCCGGCGTCAACCCGGTCGACACCAAGGTGCGGCGCGGGTTGCGCGACACCGGACCGCTCACCGCGCCGATCGGGCTCGGTTCCGACGCGGCCGGTGTGGTCGTCGCCGTCGACCCCGGCGCCACCCGGTGGGCGATCGGCGACCAGGTGATCGCGCGCGGACTGACGGGGGCGTACGCGACCCATGTCGCCGCCGGCCCGGACAACCTCGCCCGCAAGCCGGCAGCGTTGGGCTTCGCGCAGGGCGCCGCGATCGGCGTACCGGCCGGCACCGCCTACCAGGTGCTGCGGTCGGTCAAGCTCACGGAAGGCGAGCTGCTCCTGGTCCACGCCGGTTCCGGTGGGGTCGGACAGGCCGCGATCCAGTTCGCCCGGCTCTGGGGCGCCACCGTGGTCGCGACGGCGAGCCCGGTCAACCACGACCGGATCCGCGAGCTGGGCGCCACACCGGTCGCGTACGGCCCCGGACTCACGGACCGCCTGCGGGCGGTGGCGCCGGACGGATTCGACGCGAGCCTCGACGCCGCCGGCACCGACGAGGCGCTGCACGCCTGCCTCGCCCTCACCCGCGACCCGGAGCGCATCGCCACCGTCGTCGCCGTCGAGCAGGCGAAGACCCTCGGCATCCGCGGGTTCAGCGGTTCCCGCGCCGGCTGGCTCTCCGCCGAGGAGCGCGGCTGGCGCGCCGAGGCCCTGCAGGTGACCGCCGACCTCGCGCGCCAGGGCCGGTTCAGCATCGAGATCTCCGTCAGCTACCCGCTCGACGCCGTGGCCGCCGCACACCGGCACAGCGAGACGACGCACGTCCGCGGCAAGATCGTGCTGGTGCCGTGAGCGTCGGCCGGCGCCACGTGGGTGGCGCGAACCTCGTCGTCTCGGAGCTCGCGATCGGCGCTGCACCGTTCGGCAAGGGTGACCGCGTACGCGACGGGCAGCGCGGCGTCGACGCGATCGTGCACCGCGCGCTCGACCTCGGCGTCACCCTCTTCGACACCGCGGAGTCGTACGGGGACGCCCCGGGCCGCAGCGAGGAACTGCTCGGCAATGCCCTGGCGGGACGGCGCGACGAGGCCGTCGTCTCCACCAAGTTCCGCCCCGGTGGCTCCCGGGACCACATCCGGCGTGCGGTCGAGGGCTCGCTGCGCCGGCTGCGCACCGACTGGATCGACCTCTACCAGATCCACTCCCCCGACCCCGGCACGCCGATCGAGGAGACGCTCGCGGCGCTCGACGAGCTCGTGATCGAGGGCAAGATCCGGTATGCCGGCAGCTCCAACTTCGCCGGCTGGCAGATCGCCGACGCGGAGCACACCGCACGGGCCCGCGGCTATCGCGGGTTCGTCTCGGCCCAGCACGAGTACAACCTGCTCTGGCGCAAGCCGGAGGAGGAGATCCTGCCGGCCGTCAACGCGTACCAGCTCGGTCTCCTGGCCTATTTCCCGCTCCAGAACGGCCTGCTGACCGGCAAGTACCGGCCGGGCCTCGCCCCGGCGGACGGCAAGGTGACCCGCTTCAAGTCCCACCTGCTCCGCGACGCGCCGTGGGCGGAGCTCGAGCGGTTCTCCGCCTACGCCCGCGACCGCGGCCTGACCGAGGTGCAGCTCGCCTACGGCTGGCTGCTCGCCCAGCCCGGCGTCAGCAGCCTGGTCACCGGGGTCACCACGGTCGCCCAGCTCGACGC
>NZ_JBFAIU010000502.1:0-3874 GCF_040654855.1 Asanoa sp. NPDC050611 | reverse complement strand
GTCGAGCGGAACCAGCTCGCCGTCGGCCCCGGTGCGCGCGGGCCGGCGGGCGTCGGTCAGCAGCATCAGCGCGAGCAGGCCGGCCGCCTCGCCGTCGTCGGGCAGCAGCCGGTGCAGCATCCGGGCGAGCCGGATGGCTTCCGCGGACAGCTCGACCCGGGCCAGCTCCGGCCCGGAGGAGCTCGTGTAGCCCTCGTTGAAGATCAGATAGAGCACCTGGAGCACGGCGTCCAGGCGGGCGTCCCAGGCCTCCGGCGGCGGCATCTCGAAGCCGATCCCGGACGTCTTGATCTTCGCCTTGGCCCGGCTGATCCGCTGGCCCATGGTCGGCTCGGGCACCAGGAACGCGCTCGCGATCTCCGCGGTGGTGAGCCCGCCGACCGCCCGCAGCGTGAGCGCGACCTGGGCCGGCACCGCGATCGCCGGGTGGCAGCAGAGAAAGAGCAGGACCAGTGAGTCGTCGCCGGCAGGGTGGTCGGCGTCGGCGGCCGGCGCCAGCCGGGTCGCCGCCGGGTCCCGGCGGAAATCGCTCTCCTCCCGGAGGCGCCGGGACTCCTCGCTGCGGAGCTGGTCGATCAGGCGACGCGACGAGACCCGGATCAGCCAGGCCCGCGGGTCGTCGGGCACGCCCTCGGCCGGCCACTGGGTGGCGGCCGCGAGCAGCCCCTCCTGCACGGCGTCCTCGGCGGCGTCGAAGTGCCCGTAGCGGCGCACGAGCGCGCCCAGCACCTGCGGTGCCAGCTCCCTGAGCAGCTCGTCCGTGGCCACGACCAGAAGCCTACGACCGGTCAGACCAGCGTCGCCGCCCGCGCGATCACGCTCACCAGGTAGGCGAGGGCGAACACCACGGCGAGGACGGCAGCGGTACGCAGGCGCGGGTCGGCCCGCTGGCGGGTGGATCGGGCCCGGGCGACGCCGTACACCAGGAAGCCGATGGGGAGGATCAGGAAGATCGGGTTGATCAGCACCGCGAAGGCCAGGACGAACGAGATCCAGCCGGCGGTCGTGGTCGGGTGCAGCGCGTCGGCGTCGCCGATGCCGACCTGCGCGACGCCGTAGCGGGCGCGCTGCAACTCCGGCAGCCGGGCGTTGTAACCGGCCTCGCCGTTGTCGCGCATGTCCACCGCGAGGTCGGCCTGCGCGCGCTGCAGCGCCCGGACCCGCCCGTAGGCCCGCATCCCGCCGTAGACGTAGGCGTTCCAGCGGGCCCGGCCCCGGCTGCGCCAGCCGCGCAGGGCGGCAATCTCGTTGTGCGTGGCGATCCACGGGTTCTGCAGGCTCTCCAACGGTCCGGCCAGGCCCTCGTACTCGTCCTTGCGGAAGAAGTGCAACAGGATCAGGAACGTGCCGAGGATCAGCAGGCCCTTGATCAGCAGGACCAGCAGGATGCCGTAGGTGCCGGCGTTGTCGGTCAGGCTCGCGGCCGCGGGCGAGTTCCAGAGGAAGTGCATCAGCCACGCCAGGGCGAGGGCGCCGAGCGCGACGCCGATGCGGTTGAACCAGGAGCGTTCCCGGTGCAGCACGGCGTACGCGACGCCCGCGCCGGCGATCGCGCTGTAGACGGTGTGGCTCCACAGCCCGGCGAGCAGGCCGCGCACCACGAACGTCTGCAGCACCGCGCCGACGCTGTCGGTGCCGTTCGCGGCCACGGCGTTGAGGCTGTAGGTGATGTTCTCGATCTCCTGGAAACCCAGGCCGACGAACGCGCCGTACACGACGCCGTCGAGGATGCTGTTGATCTGCCGCCGGGCCAGCAGCACGATCATCACGATGCCGAGCGTCTTGAGGATCTCCTCGTCGGTCGGCCCTTCGATCGCCGCGGCCCAGTCCCGCACGAAGCCGAGCGAGGTCATCTTGACCAGGATCGACTCGAGCGCGGTGTTGGCCCGCAGCGCGTTGGCGCTGGCCACGAAGCCGCCCCAGATGATCGCCGCGGCGAACAGCCAGCGCGGCTCGGGCTCGAGCCAGTCGACCGCGCGGATGATCGTCACGAACACCGCGCCGTGGATCGCGAACAGCACCACGGCCAGCACGAACGCGGCCGGCGACTCGGCGATCGCCGGGCCGAACGCGATCCCGAGGATCACGACGCCGGCGATGCTGAGCGCCAGGAAGAACCAGACCGCGGGCCAGCGCGCCGCGGCCGCCCAGGACGGGAAGACCCGCCGCCGCCCCGGCAGCGGCGCCGGCGCCTCCTCGACGCTCATGTCGCCGCCTCCCGTCGGTCGGCGGGACAAGAGCTCGGACGGCTGAGTTGACGGCGCTCGCTTCGCTCGCTCATGCGGTCTCGTCGATCGTGACGGTGCGGACGCTGGTCGCCAGCTCCGCGCGGTGCTCGGCGACACCCGCGTCGTTGCCGTCGACCACGGCGGTCACGCCGGTGCCGCCGCGCAGGTAGACGGTGTACCACCCCGTCCGGTTCTCGCCCACGTAGGTGGCCTGCAGCCCGGGTATGCCGCTGTCGGAGGTGACCGCCTGGTCCGGCGAGACGGCCTGGATGCCGGCGACGTTCTGCACCTCGGCGCGGATGCGGTCCGCGAGCTGCTGGAGCGTGCCCGGGAAGGCCTCGGCGGTCAGCCGGTAGCGGACGCCGTCGACCGCGAGCGTCACCACTCCCTGGGTGGGTGAGGTCTGCTCGGCGACGACCGCGGCGTCCGGCGGCGGCACCACGCTCGCGTTGTCAGCGAACTCCAGCGGAGCGGTGCTCGACACCGTGGTGTTGGGCAGCGCGTCGTCGATGGCGGGCAGGCCCAGCGAGAGGGCGAGCACGCCGGCGACCACCACGAGGCAGCCGACGAGGTTGCGCCGCCACGCGGTTGTCGCTGCCATCCGCACATTGTCCGCGATCACCCGGCCGGTGACCATCACGGCACGTGGTCAGTGTGCGGCGACACCACTGGTCGTCAGCAGCGCGTGCATCAGGTGGTTGAGCTCGCAGACCGACCCGACCGGGCGCTCGAAGCCCAGCCGCAGCCGCTGGTGTTCGCCCGTCGCCGAGCCGACGACCAGCCCGTAGCGGTCGATCCGCAGCGCCCGGCAGTCCGCGGGTGCGGGGCGGTGGGCGACCCGTTCGACCAGCGCGGCGAGCTGGTGGAGGTGGTGGTCGTTGAGGCCGTGCAACAGCCGGCCCTCGTCGGCGGCGAGCGGGTCGGGCGCGGCGGCGCGGAAGTCGGCGGGGTCGATCTCGACCAGGGCCCGGCCGTTGGCCAGCCGCACCTCACTGGTGTCGATCCGGAACAGCACCTGGAAGTGGTCGACGTCGAGCAGGTCGCCGAGCGGGCTGACCTGGGCGTACGCGTCGGCGGCGGCGCGTGCCCGGGCGCCGTCGAGGCGCACGGGCTCGCCGGTCAGCCACAGCCGTCCCCGGCTGGGCGCGCCCGGCAGGGGCGGCACGTCGTCGACGCTGAGCACCATCGGCCCGCTGCGCACGGCCGGCCCGGAGGTGAGCGCGGTCGCGAGGTCGGTGCCGAGGCCGACGAGCAGCAGCGGATGTCCGTCGGCAGGCGTGGCGTGGCGGACCTTGACCCGGCCCGGGTACCCGCGGACGTGCGCCGTGCCCTCCAGCCGGCCGTTCGCGAGCGTGCGCGCCACCTCTGCCGCCGTCGGCCGCATGATGCCCTCCTCAGCTGTGGTACGGATCAACTTAAGTTAGGCTCACCTAATTCACAAGCTGCCCCGTACAGGAAAGTCGCAGTTCAGCCCCAGGTACAGGGCAGATATCGGGGGCACCGTGAAGACATGACCGATTCAGGCAGCCGCACAGACCCTCACCAGAACTGGCCGTACCAACCGGCAGCGGCCGCCCCGAGCGGGCCGGTCCCGCCCTGGAGCCACAACCCCTACGGCGCCGCGCCGGCCGGACCGCCACCCCACC
>NZ_JBFAIU010000501.1:0-3908 GCF_040654855.1 Asanoa sp. NPDC050611 | reverse complement strand
CCTCTACAACGGGTCGGTGCTGGCGGAGGCGTTCCGGGCCGGCATCCGCGCGGTGCCGTCGGGACAGTCCGAGGCGGCGTACGCGGATCACGTCGTTGACGAAGCTGGTGCCGTCGGTGAAGTTCCAGATCTTCAGGGTCCTGCCGGTACGGGAGTCGATCACCCGCCCGTCACCGATGGTCTGGCCGCTGATGAACAGCCGGCCGCGGTCGTCCAGCTTGAGCCCGAGCGACCCGGAGCCGAAGCCCGGGTTGATGATCTCGCCTCGGCCGGTGACCAGGCTGGCCCGGTAGATGGCCCCGTCGACGCGGGAGCCGAAGTAGGCGTACGGGAGCTTTCCGATCGCGATGCCCTCGGGCTGGAACCCGTTGGGCAGGTTGATGGTGGTCGGGAACAGGTCGTGGTTCTTGTCCTGTGCGGTCGCTGTGCCGGCCGGTCCGAGCAGGGTGGCGGCGAGTACCGCGGTCAGACCCAGCGCGATGGTGGCTACACGGTGGCGCACGATGGCATCTCCTCTCGACGACCTCCGTTCAGGAAGGCACGCACGAGGGAGCGATGCGGTTCAACGTTCAACCGACCTGGGGCGGCGGGATGGGCGCGCCGCTTTCGAGAAGGTCGGTCAGCGCGCTGAGCCGCTTCTGCCGTGCGGCCGGGCTCGGTGCGCTGGTCAGCTTGAGGATGACGGCGTAGCGGCTGGTCTTGTCGAGGTTCGCGAACCGCTCCGCCGCCGCCGGGCGCTGTGCGAGAACGGCTTCGAGGTCTGCGGGCGTCCGGGCGTCCCGCTGCGCCGGGTAGGCGGCGGCCCAGCGACCGTCCACCTTGGCCGCCTCGATCTGCGCATGGCCGGCGGGCCGCATCCGGCCGGCGGCGATCAGCGCCTCGGCCCGCTCCACGTTGACCTGTGACCAGCGCGCGCCCTTGCGCCGGGGCGAGTAGCGCTGCAGGAAGTGCGCGGCGTCGAACCCGCGCCGCTGGCTGTCGATCCAGCCGAAGCAGATCGCCACGTCACCGGCCTCGGCTGCGGAGATGGTCGGCGTCGCGGCGCCCTTCTTGGCGATCCGCAACCACGCCTCGCCGGCCGAGTCGTGGTGCTCGGCCAGCCACGCCTCCCACTCGGGCACCGCGCTGAAGGTCATGGGCTCCATGCGGCGACGCTACCGGTCCGGGTCGGCGAACCAGGCTCGCCACCCTTGCGGCCATACCCCTGGGGGGTATAGTGGGCGGCATGCGACACGACGAAATGACCCACGCGGGTCACACCGGCCACGACAAGCACGCCGGCCACGACCCCGAGCAGTTCCGCCGGAAGTTCTGGCTGTCGCTCGCGCTGACCGTTCCGATCGTCGTGACCAGCGAGATGGTCATGGACTGGTTCGGCTACTCGCTCGACTTCCCCGGCATCGACTGGATCGGTCCGGTGCTCGGCTCCGTGGTCTTCGTCTACGGCGGCTGGCCGTTCCTGGTCGGCGCGGTCCGCGAGCTGCGCGACCGCGCGCCGGGGATGATGCTGCTGATCTCGATGGCGATCACCGTGGCCTACGGGGCGTCGCTCGCCACGGCCGCCGGCGCGTTCGACCTCGACTTCTGGTGGGAGCTGGCCGCGCTGGTCACGATCATGCTGCTCGGCCACTGGCAGGAGATGAAGGCGATCGGGCAGGCGCAGGGCGCGCTCGCGGCGCTGGCCGCGCTGCTGCCCGACGACGCCGAGCGGGTCACCGACGGCGGGGTCGAGACCGTTCCCGCGTCCGACCTGCGGCTCGGCGACGTCGTGCTGGTCCGGCCCGGTGGCCGGGTGCCCGCGGACGGGCTGGTCGTCGACGGTGCCGCCGAGGTCGACGAGTCGATGATCACCGGCGAGTCCCGGCCGGTGCCGCGCCAGGCCGGTGACCGGGTGGTCGCCGGCACCGTGGTCACCGACTCCTCCGTGCGGCTGCGGGTCGACGCGGTCGGCGCGGACACCGCGCTGGCCGGCATCCAGCGGCTGGTCGCGCAGGCGCAGGCCTCCGGCGGGCGGGCGCAGGTGCTGGCGGACCGGTTCGCCGCGGCCTTGTTCTATGTCGCTTCCGCCGTCGCCGTCGTCACGTTCCTGGCCTGGTGGGCCGCCGGCAACCTCGACGACTCGGTGGTCCGGACCGTCACGGTCCTCGTGATCGCCTGCCCCCACGCGCTTGGCCTGGCCATCCCGCTGGTCATCGCGCTGTCGACCGCCCTGTCCGCCCGCGCCGGCATCCTCGTGAAGGACCGGCTCGCGCTGGAGCGGATGCGCGTCGTCGACGCCGTGCTGTTCGACAAGACGGGCACGCTGACCAAGGGCGCGCACAAGGTCACCGGCGTGGCCGCGGTCGACGGTGTCACCGAGGAGCAGGTGCTGCGCCTGGGCGGCGGCGTCGAGGCCGACAGCGAACACCCGCTGGCCAAGGCGATCGTGGCGGCGGCCGATGAACCGGCGCCGGCCACGGACTTCCGGTCGCTGACCGGTCGCGGTGTGCAGGCGACGATCTCCGGCACCGCGTACGCCGTCGGCGGTCCCGCGCTGCTCCGCGAGCTCGCGGTCGAGGTGCCGGAGTCGCTCGCGACCGCCACCAAGGACTGGGCCGGCCGGGGCGCCGCCGTGCTGCATCTGCTGCGGCTTTCCGACGGCGCGGCGGCGGAGGTGCTCGGCGCGTTCGCGCTCGAGGACGAGGTGCGGCCCGAGGCGCGGCAGGCCATCGCCCAGCTGCGCGCGCAGGGCATCAAGAAGATCGCCATGATCACCGGCGACGCGCGGGCCGTGGCCGAGGCGGTCGCCGCCGACCTGGGCTTCCGGCCCGGGGTCGACGAGGTGTTCGCCGAGGTGCTGCCGGCCGACAAGGACCGGGCGGTCGCCGAGCTGCAGGCCCGCGGGCTGCGGGTGGCGATGGTCGGCGACGGGGTCAACGACGCACCGGCCCTGGCCCGGGCCGACGTGGGCATCGCGATCGGCGCCGGCACGGACGTGGCGATCGAGTCCGCGGGCGTGGTGCTGGCCTCGTCGGACCCGCGCGGTGTGACGGGGGTCATCCGGCTGTCCCGGGCGGCGTACCGCAAGATGATCCAGAACCTCGCCTGGGCGGCGGGTTACAACGTCGTCGCGATCCCGCTCGCGGCCGGCGTCCTCGCCTGGGCCGGGCTCACCCTCAGCCCCGCGATCGGCGCGGTGCTGATGTCCGCGTCGACGATCGTGGTGGCGCTCAACGCCCAGCTGCTGCGCCGCGTGCGACTGCAGGCAGGCTGATGCCCTGGCGGGTGGATCATGGTGCCGCCATGATCCACCGGACAGGCCTTAATACCCATGGGGGGTTAGCTATGGTTGAGGACATGACAGCACCCGCAACGGGCCCGACGCGCGGCTACACCGCCAGCAAGGACCAGCTGAGCGCCCGCCTGCGCCGGATCGAGGGCCAGGTGCGCGGCATCGAGCGGATGGTCGAGGACGACCGCTACTGCATCGACGTGCTGACCCAGATCTCGGCGATCCAGGCCGCACTCGACAAGGTCGCCCTCGGCCTCCTCGACGGCCACGCCCGCCACTGCATGAAGGAAGGCGCCGAAGAGGGCCGCGCCGACGAGATGGCCGGCGAGATGATGGCCGCCGTCGGCCGCCTGATGAAGCGCGGCTGAGGCTCCCGCCACGCGGCGTTCGGCCGGTCTCGACCTCACCCACGGCGGGCCGGCCCCGCGCGGACCACACACACGCCACGCGCCGATCGGCCGGTCCCGGCCTCACCCACCGCGGCCCCGGCCCCGCGCGGACCGCACACCCGCCACGCGCCGGTTGGCCGGTCCCTGCCTCACCCACCACTTCCCCGCCCCGCGCGGACCACACCCGCCACACGCCGTTCGGCCGGCCCCGGCCTTGCCCAGACGGCTTCCCGTCCCCCGCACCCGCC
>NZ_JBFAIU010000500.1:0-3961 GCF_040654855.1 Asanoa sp. NPDC050611 | reverse complement strand
GCCGCGCCGGACCAAGCCGCCCGGGACCAGGCCGCGCCGGACCAAGCCGCCCGGGACCAGGCCGCGCCGGACCAAGCCGCCCGGGACCAGGCCGCCCGGGACCAAGCCGCGCCGGACCAAGCCGCGCCGGACCAGGCCGGCGGTCACCCGGCGACGGGGGAGGGTGAGCCGAGATGAGCCGGCCCTCCTTCGGCGGCGGCAACGACCTGCCGGCCGTGTTCCCGGACTGGTCGCCCTACCCCGACCTGGACTCCGCCGCCCGGGCCTACCTGCGCGACCCCGACGTCGCCCTGGAGGCCCTCGGCGGCGTGCTCAACGGCGCCACGGTCGTCTGCTTCACGCTGGAGCGCTTCGTCAACGAGGTCAACGGCGTCTGGCAGGAGGTCGTGGTCTGCGACGGCAGCCGCCTCGTGCTCTGGCACGGCGAGGACGTCCCGCCCACCGACGGCCCCGCCGGCTCGATGACGTCCTCGTTGCGGGTGGTGCCGCTGTCGACGGTCACCGAGGTCGGCTGCCGGCGGCGGCTGTCCCGGTCGCCGAGCGGCCAGGCGCGCACCGACTCGATCGATGTCTACCTGCTGCTCAGCTCGATGGACGAGGCCGGGGGCGCCGAGGAGGGCACCCACCTGCCCCGGCACGACGCGCTGCGGTTCGGCAAGACGCTCGACGACGGGGGAGCGGGGCAGATCGCCCGGCTGGAAGACTTCGCCCGGCTGGTCGCGTCGCTGGTCGGCCGTCCCACTCTGTGAGATTTCCGACCCATTCCGGGACGGTTTATTCGACGGGCGCGTCGGGGCCCGCGACCTCTTCGTCAGAGTCGCCGCGCATGACGTGTATGCACTCGCCGGGGCAGTCCTTGGCGGAGTCGAGCACGTCCAACCGCAGGTGAGCGGGCACGTCAACCCGGACACCAGGTGACACCTGGAGCTCTCCGGACGCGTCCTTGACGTAGGCCAGCCCGTCGATGTCGAACTCGAAGACGTCCGGCGCGTACTGCACGCAGAGCCCGTCACCCGTGCACAGGTCCTGGTCCACCCAGACACGCAACTGATCAGTCTCGGTCTGAGTCGTCACTTCGCCTCCCGCGCGCTACGTTCGTACGTTCCGACCGTACCCGACGATGTTTTTGGCGCCTGTCGGCAGTGACGAACGCCAACCGGACGAGATCAAGAGTCGGTGACGAGGGTGTTGCCTGGGTCTAAAACGTCGTCGGAGCGGTTAGTGTTATGACAGAACGTTTTTAGCCCCCCGGGGAGGTGGGACGTGGCACGCAGCGACGACGCGGATGCGCGCGCCGCACGGTGGGAGAAGGAGACCCACGATCTCTCCACCCAGGTCGCGTTCCTTCAGGAGGAACTCGCTCTGGTGCGGCGCAGGCTCACAGAGAGCCCCCGACACGTCCGTCAGCTCGAGGAGCGGCTCGCGGCAACGCAGGCGCAGCTGGCCCGAGTGTCCGAAAACAACGAGCGGCTCGTCACGACCCTCAAAGAGGCTCGAGCCCAGATCGTCACACTCAAGGAAGAGATCGACCGCCTGGCACAGCCGCCGAGCGGTTACGGCGTCTTCCTGACCCGCCACGACGACGGCACGGTGGACGTGTTCACCGGCGGTCGCAAGCTGCGCGTGGCCGTGTCTCCCTCGATCAACACCGAGGAGCTCAAGCGCGGCCAGGAGGTCCTGCTCAACGACGCGCTCAACGTGGTCGACGCGTTCGGCTACGAGCGGGTCGGTGAGGTCGTGATGCTCAAGGAGGTGCTCGACAACCCGTCCGGTGGGGCGGGCGACCGTGCCCTCGTCATCTCGCACGCAGACGAGGAGCGCATCGTCCACCTGGCCGAGTCGCTGATCGGCGCACCGCTGCGCAGTGGCGACTCGCTGATGATCGAGCCGCGGTCCGCGTACGCCTACGAGCGGATCCCGAAGAGCGAGGTCGAGGAGCTCGTTCTGGAGGAGGTCCCCGACGTCGGCTACGAGGACATCGGTGGCCTGCACACCCAGATCGAGGCGATCCGGGACGCGGTGGAGCTGCCGTTCCTGCACGCCGACCTGTTCCGCGAGCACCAGCTGCGGCCGCCGAAGGGCATTTTGCTCTACGGTCCGCCCGGTTGCGGAAAGACCCTGATCGCGAAGGCGGTCGCCAACTCGCTGGCGAAGAAGATCGCCGAGCGGCGCGGCGAGGAGAAGCACACCAGCTACTTCCTCAACATCAAGGGTCCGGAGCTGCTGAACAAATACGTCGGCGAGACCGAGCGGCACATCCGCCTGGTGTTCCAGCGGGCGCGGGAGAAGGCGGGCGAGGGCACGCCGGTCATCGTGTTCTTCGACGAGATGGACTCGGTGTTCCGCACGCGCGGCTCCGGTGTCTCCTCCGACGTGGAGAACACGATCGTCCCGCAGCTGCTGTCGGAGATCGACGGCGTGGAGGGGCTCGAGAACGTCATCGTGATCGGCGCGTCCAACCGCGAGGACATGATCGACCCCGCGATCCTGCGGCCGGGCCGGCTCGACGTCAAGATCAAGATCGAGCGTCCGGACGCCGAGGCGGCGAAGGACATCTTCAGCAAGTACATCCTGTCCGGCCTGCCGCTGCACGGCGACGACCTGGCCGAGCACGGCGGCGACACCCAGGCCACGGTCGAAGCGATGATCGAGGCGGTCGTGCTCCGGATGTACTCCGAGTCCGAAGAGAACAGGTTCCTCGAGGTCACCTACGCCAACGGTGACAAGGAGGTCCTCTACTTCAAGGACTTCAACTCCGGCGCGATGATCCAGAACATCGTCGACCGGGGCAAGAAGATGGCCATCAAGGAGTTCCTCGCCTCGGGCCGCAAGGGCATGCGCCTGCAGCACCTGCTCGACGCCTGCGTCGACGAGTTCCGCGAGAACGAGGACCTGCCCAACACCACCAACCCCGACGACTGGGCCCGCATCTCCGGCAAGAAGGGCGAGCGGATCGTCTACATCCGCACGCTCGTCTCCGGCGGCAAGGGCACGGAGGCCGGCCGCTCCATCGAGACGGCCAGCAACACCGGTCAGTACCTGTAACGACACGCAACGAGCGGGGCGGCGCCTTCGGGTGCCGCCCCGTTCGCGTGCGCCGGGAAGCCGGTAAGGCCGGTCAAGCCGGGAAAAGGGACGGCGCGCCGCATCCAAGATCGCTAACATCCTGCCCGTGTTTCGATCCCTTCCTGTTCTCGCCCTCGCGGGCGCCCTGTTCCTGGCCGGCTGCGGCACGCAGTCGGCCGGCACCGCTGCCGCACCACCCTCGGCGTCGCCCTCGCCCACCGCCGACACCCGCGACGCCGTCACGGTGGTCAAGGAGTCGTTCCAGCGCACGTTCGACACGAAGACCTTCACGATGACGGTGCACATCAGCGCCGGCACCGAGCAGAGCGCCGACATGTCGGCGAACGTGGACCTCGCCAAGGACGCCGTCCGGATGTCGATGGAGTTGCCCACCGGAACGACCGAGGTCGTCAAGCTCGCCGACGACATGTTCATCAAGGCGCCCGGGCTCGGTAAGAAGCCCTACCTGCGGCTCGACCTGGACAAGCTCAACCCGAGCAGCCCGCTGCGCGAGTCGCTGAACGTGGCCAACCAGTCCGGCATCCTCGACGGCGTGGTCACGGCGAACAAGGGTGCCGGAGACACCTACGCGGGCACCGCCGACCTCAAGAAGGCGGCGGAGGTCTCGGTGGCCACCCAGAAGAAGTCGCTCGAGCAGATGTCGCGCCTGGCCAAGAACGCCTCGGCGGTGCCGTACACGGCGAAGATCGACGAGCAGGGCCGCCTGACGGAGCTCTCGTACACCGTCGAGCTCAGCACCGGTGAGATGACGACCGAGATCCTGCTGACCGCCCTCGGCGAGCCCGTCACCGTCGACCGCCCGGCCGCGGACCAGGTGGCCGACGCGACCGAGGAGCAGTACGCGTTCTTCTGAGCGCGGGACCCGTGCCGGGGC
>NZ_JBFAIU010000499.1:0-4010 GCF_040654855.1 Asanoa sp. NPDC050611 | reverse complement strand
CGGCGTGCCGCAGACTGACCCGGTGGAGCGGGCCGAGGTCGGCGTTGATGACCAGGACGTCCACCGGGCCTCCTTTCAGCGAAAGCTAACCGCAACGGCATGCGGGTGGACCCGCCTCTCGCGGAGGGGCGGGTCCACCAGCGGACGTGGGATTCCGTGGGGCCGATCAAGTAAGCCGCCTGTGTCGGTGGTTTACGGGAAAGCGCTGTGCCGGGCCCGGGAAGCGCATGAACAGATGGAGTTCGAAAGGGGAGCGAGATGCGCGCCGAAGACAGGACAGCGAATCCGAGACCGAGCGTCCACCGTCTGGCACCGCTGCTCGCCCCGGCGGTCGGGGTCGCGGTGTTCCTCGGGCTGCTACCCCCGACCCCGGCGAGCGGGGCCGCCTCGACGGTTCTACACGTGCCGCAGACCTATCCGACCATCCAGTCAGCTATCGACGCGGCCGCGGCGGGCGACACCGTGCTCGTCGCGGCGGGGACGTACAACGAGACCATCGACTTTCGCTCGAAGGCGGTGACCGTCGAGAGTGAGTCCGGCGCCGCCGCAACCACGATCAACGGCAACGGCGTCGAGGCCGTCGTGCGCATGTTCGTCAACGTCGGGGAGATACCAGTCCTGCGCGGTTTCACCGTGCGAAACGGCGGAGCGTCTGGCTCGACCGACGGGGCGATCGACACGTCCGGCGGTCCCGCGCTGATCGAGCAAAATACGATCACGGACAACCGCTCCTGCGGCGAGGGTGCGATCAACGCCAGCTTCTCCGCGGCGACGATCCGGGACAACCTGATCGTCGGCAACAGTCAGGACTGGTGCAGCGGCGGTGTCGGGGGAGCCGGCGTCTCGATCGTCGGGGCCGGCACAGTCCAGCTGCGCAACAACATGATCACCGGCAACACACACGGGAGCGGAGCCGGTGGCGTTGCGCTGTTCGCGGCCGGCACGCCGACCATCGACGGCAACGTGATCAAGGACAACGTCGGCTGGATCGGCGGCGGCATGTCGCTGGTCAACCAGTCCGACGCCACGATCACCAACAACATCATCGCCGGCAACCGTGGCGCGCAAGGCGGCGGCATGTACGTGTCGGTGCCGCTCGGGGTCCGTGGTCCGCTCGTCTACAACAACACGGTCGCAGCCAACCAGGCCAACAACGGCCTCGCCGCGTACGCCACCGGGTTCTACGCACAGACCGCCTTCGTCAACAACATCCTCGCCGGCGACGGCACAGCCGCCGTGTTCGAATGCGACGGCTCGTACGACCCGACCCTTCCGATCATCCGGTTCAACGACGTCTACAACAGGGGCACGGGGCCCGCGTACGCCGGGAGCTGCCCTGATCAGACCGGCGCCAACGGGAACATCTCGGCCGACCCGTTGTTCGTCGACGCCGCCGGTGGGGACTTCCACATCGGGCTCGGGCCAGCCGTCGACGCCGGCACGAACGCCGACGCCCCCACGATCGACATCGACGGCGACGCGCGCCCCATCGACGGCAACGGCGACGGCGTCGCCACCGTCGACATCGGCGCCGACGAGAAGCTTCCAGGCGACGCCGACACGGTCCCGCCGACGATCACGTGCGCCGCGAGCCCGAACACGTTGTGGCCACCGGACCACACGCTGCGTGCGATCGCCGTTGACATCTCGGCTCGAGACAACTCCGGCTCCGTGACTGTCACGCTGGTCTCCGTCGTCAGCAACCAAGCCGACAAAGGGCTGGGCGCGGACGACGTGCTCGCCGACATCCAAGGATGGGCGACCGGCACGGACGACCGATCGGGTCAGTTGCGGGCGGAACGGTACCAACGCCAGCGCGTCTACACGCTGACCTATGAGGCCGCCGACCCGGCGGGCAACACCGCCACCTGCCAGACGACCGTGACGGTCCCGATGAAGCGCTAGACCTGACGACGAGTGAAGGCGGGCCCACGGGGGTCCGCCTTCACTGCGCGGTGCCTCCGGCGAGTCAGGCCATGCATGGGAACCGGATCCGATCAACTGAGTGGTCCCGACAGGGCTCGACCTGGGTGCGAGTGGAATCCGAACCGCGTTCCGCAGCTCAGGGCCAGTTCGTGACCGTCGCACCCGTCCGGATCCGGCGCCTGTAACCGATCATGGCACAGGTTCGAACCGTTCCTGACGAGCATGGAACGGCAGCCGAGATGATGACCCGCGTGGGGGTTGCCGGACCCGCCCGAGTCGGGCTCTGACGTTGTTGACGAACGAAGTGGCGAAGAGCATGCCGCCGGCGGTCGGTGCCCCACCGCCGAGGCGTCAGCACCGCCGGGGAGGGCCGGACACTCCTCGTCGGCCCGTGCCGCGGGTTACATCACCCCGACCGGCTGAACCGGCCGCTACGTCTGGGCCTCCGCCCGCCCGAGTTGTCTCGGGCGGGCGGCGACCCGCTCAGCTCTGCGTGACCAGGCCGGCATCGACCACGTAATCGCCGCCGTGCACGGCGTTGAACTCCGCACTGGCAACGAGGAGAGTGGGCTCGAACTGGTACGAGGTCACCATGTCCGAGTCGGTGGCGTCGTCACCCACATCGGCGACGGTCCGGCCGTACGCGCTGGACGCCTCCAGCCGGACCTCGTACAGCAGTTCAGTGCGGGCGGTGATCGACCACGTGCCGTCCGGGTTGACGGTGGTCGAGCCGCCGCCAATGGCCTGCCCCTGCCGTACCCAGAGACGCACGTTCAACGCGCCGTCCGGGCCCCCGCCGATGGCGGGTTCACCCGCCTCGCGCTGCCCGTCTCGGTCAAGGTCCTGCCATACCGAACCCCGGATGACGCAGGTCCCGGAGATCGCGACCGTGACGGAACCGGTGCTGTTATCCGTGTTCGCTTCGCGCTTCTGTGGAGTGATGGTCGTCGTGATCGGCACAGTGCTGCCTGGCGCCGCGCCGGCCACGATGAACGGCACGTTCAGCCGGCTGGCCCGACCGCTAGCAGCCAGCTCCGGGTACGAGCACGTGTAGCTCGTCGTGTTCGACACCGCGCAGTCCCAGCCGGCGTTCGTGACCGACGCTGTCGCCGTCTGCAGCCCTGCCGGCACCGACACGGTGACGCTAATCGGACCCGATGCGCCGTTGCCGTAGTTCCGGATGTCGATCTGGGCGTAGAAGGTCTCGCCCTCCGCCGGGTTGAGCACGTCGGTCATCATCAGGTCGACGAGCAAATCGGGCTGGAGTTTTCCCGCCGCCACCGCGTCGGCGGGACCAACCGCCGCAACGCCCACGAAGGCGAGGGTGGCGAGAGAGGTGGAAAACGTACGTCGGATCGAACGGGACAGGAAACGAGTTCGCATAGGTTCCTCGCGTCGAAGGTCACGGCCCTCCCCGGACGGAGAGGGCCACGCTGGAGACCCACTGTCCCCACTCATCCAGCGTCGACAATCCCGATGGCGTTACGGAGACGGCACGTTGGACCGCTGGTCGCATTCCCCCGTTCGACCACTTCGGCCCTTCGCACCGGCTCGCCACCTGGCCCTGGCTTACGAATCGCGGCGGTCGTCTCGGTGCGATGTCGCGGGAATCCGGTGGCCCTCGCCGCGGACGCATTTTGTGATTGCGGCGGTCGCGGTTGCTGGCGAGGCTGCGCCCATCGCGTCGAGTCGTCGTGCGCAGGCTCGAACCCCACATCGACGGGCCGAACGCATCCCCAAGCGCACCGAGACCCGCGCTTTGAGCTGGTAAAACGCCAAAGGCGCCCCAGGGGCTATCGATGGCGGGATACATGCCGTAACTGCGCAAGATCAGGTGTGTTGCCCCTGGTCAGCAACTCTGCGTCGGGGACTGAACCGCTGCTCTAGCGCGGCCATGACCATTGGGTCCTCCGAAGATTGGCAGCCCCTCGCCCGCCTGTCCCCGTCGACGTGGACGACCTGGACCAAGTTGCTGGAGTTGCTGCTGTTCGGCCGCTGTCCGCGCCCGCCGTCGAGGCGGACGTCGTCCACGCGTCCATGAACGGGCTGTCGATGCTCGTCGGCCTGGTCGCCAAGTGGACGCA
>NZ_JBFAIU010000498.1:0-4042 GCF_040654855.1 Asanoa sp. NPDC050611 | reverse complement strand
CCGGCGCGGCCTTCACGTCGATGTTGAAGCGCACGTCGGGCCACGCGGCCAGGACGTCGTCGAGCCGGGGCACGGCGGCCGACCCCGCGACGCGTACCGTATCGAGGTCCTTGATCGTCAGGTCACGGATCCGCCCGGGCTGGCCGGTCAGTCTCCGCAGGTTCTCGTCGTGGAACACGACCGACACGCCGTCGCGGGTGCCGTGCACGTCGGTCTCGACATAGCGGTAACCGAGCGCGACGGCCCGGGCGAACGCCTCGGCGGTGTTCTCGTCACCGTCGGCGGCGCCACCGCGGTGCGCGAACGCGAGCGGCGTGGGAGCGTCAAGATACGGGTGCACGGAACGGAGTATGCCGGCGAGGTACGACGATAAGGTGGCGGCCATGCGGGCGGTGGGCATCGATTTCGGCACCTCGCACACGGTGGCGGTGATCGCGGTCGATGGCGCGCCGGGCCAGCCGCTGCTGTTCGACGGATCGCCGCTACTGCCGTCGGCGGTCTACCTCGACCCGGGCGGCCGCCTGGTCGCCGGCGCCGACGCGGTGCGGGCGGCCCGGCTGAACCCGGCGCGGTTCGAACCCAACCCCAAGCGGCGCGTCGACGAGGGCTCTGTGCTGCTCGGCGAGCAGTCGGTGCCGGTTTCGGCGCTCGTCGGTGCGGTGCTGGCCAGGGTCGCGTCGGAGGCGCGGCGCTGGGCCGGCGAAGACTACTCGGTCGTGCTGACCCATCCGGCGGGATGGTCGTCGCTGCGCCGTTCCGTCCTCGTCGACGCGGCCGCGGCGGCGGGGCTGCCGGGGACGCCGACGCTGCTGCCGGAGCCGGTGGCCGCGGCGCGCTACTTCACGGCCGTGCTGCGCGGGACGGTGCCGCCGGGCGGGGCGTTGGCGGTGTACGACCTCGGGGCGGGCACGTTCGACGCCGCGGTGGTGCGCCGCTCCCCCGCCGGCTTCGAGGTGCTCTCGGCGCACGGCCTGCCGGACGTCGGCGGGCTCGATCTCGACCAGGCGCTGGTGGAGCACCTCGGTGTCGCGTACTCGTCGTCGCGGACGGCCCTGTGGAACGCGATGCTGACGCCGGCCGACATGGAGCACCGGCGCCAGCGGGCCCTGCTCTACGACGACGTCCGGGGTACGAAGGAGGCGCTGTCCCGGACCGCGGCGGCGGACGTACACCTGCCGGCTCTTGATGTGGCCGCGCACGTGACCCGCGACGAGCTCGAGCAGCTGGCGCGGCCGATGCTGGCACGGACCGTGGACTGCCTGGCGAGGACGATCGCGGACGCCCGGCTCGACGAGGACGACCTGGTCGGGGTGTTCCTGGTCGGCGGTTCGAGCCGGATGCCGCTGGTGGCCCGGATGATCCATCAGGAGCTGGGCATCGCGCCGACGGCGCTGGAACAGCCGGAGACGGTGGTGGCCCAAGGCGCGGTCAGCGTGGAGCCCCGGGCGGCGCGGGTGCCGACCCAGCGGCTGCCGGTCGATTTTCCTACGCCCACTCCGCGGGGGCAGGGCTATCCGGCGCCGGCGAGCCCGGCCGCCGGGTACGGCCCGGCCCTGCCCGGCGGCTCGCGGCCGGAGCCGGAGCCGGCCGCCAACCGCTCCGGGCTGGCCTGGGTGGTGATCCTCAGCGTCCTGGTCGCGATCGCGGCCGTCGTGCTCGTGGTGCTGATCGCGAACGGCTAGGCGACCGCGTACCGGTGCAGGACGTTGTCCGAACCGTCGAACGTCCGGGTGTCGAGCAGCCGCATCGACTTGGGCGGCTGGATGAAGGCCGGGTCGCCATCGCCGAGGACGACCGCGCCGACCATGAGGTGGACCTCGTCGACCAGCCCTTCGGCGAGCAGGCCGTTCCACATGGTGCGGCTGCCGAAGACCAGGATGTCGCCGCCGGGTTGACGCTTGGCCTCGGCGAGCGCGGCGGCCGCCTCGTTCCGCCGGAGGATCGTCGTCGTGTCGCGCCAGACGCCGGTCTCGTCCGCGCCGAGCCGGTCGGACACGACGATCTTGGCGATCGCGTTGTTGCGGCGGCTGATCTCGCGGTTGTTCTCGTCCAGCGCGCGGTTGTCGGGGTCCCCGGGCGCGTCGGCGATCCCCGGCCAGTAGCCGAGGAAGCCGAGGTAGGAGTCGCGCCCCACGAGCAGCGTGTCGGCGGCTCGGAGCCGCTCGACGTTGTAGGCGTCGAACGCCGCGTCCATCGGCAGGGCCATGACGTCGCCGCCGGTCCCGGCGCTGTACCCGTCGAGCGAGACGATGTTGCTGACGATGATCTTGCGCATGATGGCGTTGCTCCCTCTGTCTCAGGATGACCTTCACCCATGCAGAGACGCCGGGCGGCGCGAACTCATCGGTGTGCCGGAAGAAATTCCAGGAATCGGAGTACGGCGGGGTCGATGAAGCCGGTGATCTCGGCGATCCGCCCGTCGCGGACGGTCAGCACGTTGACCGCACTGAGCGCGTACGCCCCACCGGCCACGGCCCGCTGGTAGCAGGCGAAGCCGAGCTGCCCGTTGGCGGTCAGCGGGGTGAGTCGCCACGAGGACGCGAACAGCCGGTCGGTGAGGAACCCTTCGACGGCGTCGATCCCGTCGAACCAGGCCGGCAGCGGCGGCATCGTGAACCGGGCGTCGCGGGCGAGCAGACCGACCAGGTCGGGGATGTCGGCGCGCTCCCACGCGCTGACGAACGCGTCGACCAGCTCCCGGCATCCGTCGTCGCCGAGCGCTGCCAGCTCGTCGCGCTGCGGGGGCCCGCTGACCCGCTCGTCGACGGCCTTGCGGGCCCGCTGCAGGGCGCTGTTGACGGAGGCGGTGGAGGTGTCGAGCAGGTCGGCCACCTCGGCGGCGGAGAACTCGAGGACCTCGCGCAGGATGAGCACGGCACGCTGGTTGGCCGGCAGGTGCTGCAGCGCCGCGACGAAGGCGAGCTCGACCGCCTCGCGCCGCAGGTAGCGGTCCTCGACCGGCTCCTCGACCCACGGCTCGATGAACACTTGCTCGGTGACGACCTCGCCGAGGTCGTCGGTGCTCCGGCGGGACGGCCCGTACTCCGGTGACAGCACCCGCGGCCGCCGCCGCTCGGCGATCCGGATGCAGGCGTGGGTGGCGATCCGATAGAGCCACGTACGCACGGAACTGCGCCCCTCGAACCGCTCCGCACCCCGCCACGCAGCGACCAGGGTCTCCTGCAAGGCGTCCTCGGCGTCGTGCAACGACCCGAGCATGCGGTAGCAGTGCGCCAACAGCTCCCGGCGATGCTCGGCCACGACGCGGTCGAAGTCCATCAGCCCATCATCGCCGCCTCAGCCCTCCGCCGCCGCTGGGGGCTGTCCATGCCCGCAGCGCAGATCGACCATCCGATCGCGGAGCGGCAGGGACGCGCAGCCCAGAAGCTGGCCGTCACCACGGCCGGCGGCCCGGGAATGGAGGCGCCCGGGGCCAACCGGCAAGGCGGCGGTGCCCGTGACGGTCAGCCGACCGGTGTCGGTGTCGCGGAGCGCATCAGTGCGACATACCCCTCCTCCAGCGACGGGCTCACCGGCAGGGCGTCGGGCGCCGGTGGGCGAGCACTGACCACCCGGTAGTGGGTGCCGTCCGTGCGGGCGATCGCCGACACCACGACGCCTTCGGTCGGTGGGGGGCCCGCGGTGACGATCTCCCAGGTGACGCCCTCCGCGTGGGCGGTCAGGTCCGTGACCTGGCCCGTGAAGAGGACCCGGCCGGCGGCCAGGACCGCGGTCTGGCGGCACGTCTGCGCCACGTCCTCGACGATGTGCGTGCTCAGCAGGACCGTGCGGGCGCCCGCCAGGCTGGACAGCAGCGTGCGGAAGCGGATCCGTTCCTCCGGGTCGAGGCCGACCGTCGGCTCGTCGACGATCAGTAGCGTCGGGTCGCCGAGCAACGCCTGGGCGATGCCGACGCGGCGGCGCATGCCGCCCGAGAAGCCCTTGAGCTTGCGGCCCGCGACGTCGGCCAGGCCGACCAGGTCGAGCAGCTCGCCGACCTGGCGGCGCCGGGCGGCCCGGTCGGCGAGGCCCTTGAGCAGGC
>NZ_JBFAIU010000497.1:0-4043 GCF_040654855.1 Asanoa sp. NPDC050611 | reverse complement strand
TGTCCACCCGGTGATAGCTCGGCCCGCCGGTGAACAGCGAGCTGAGCGCGATTGCGCCGGCGATCACAAGGACGTGATCCTGGAGATCAAGGCGGGCGAGGGCGGCGAGGAGTCGGCGCTGTTCGCCGGCGACCTGCTGCGGATGTACACCCGATACGCCGAGCGGCACGGCTGGGTCACCGAGGTGATCGACGCGCAGGACTCCGACCTCGGCGGCGTCAAGGACGTCTCGCTCGCGGTCAAGACGAAGGGCGTCCCGGAGGGCGGCAACGGCGTCTGGTCGCGGCTCAAGTGGGAGGGCGGCGTCCACCGCGTGCAGCGGGTGCCCGTCACCGAGTCGCAGGGCCGGATCCACACGTCGGCGGCCGGCGTGCTGGTGCTGCCCGAGGCCGAGGACGTCGACGTGAGCATCGACCCGGGCGACATCCGGGTCGACGTGTTCCGCTCGTCCGGGCCGGGCGGGCAGTCGGTCAACACCACGGACTCGGCGGTACGCATCACGCACCTGCCCACCGGCATCGTGGTGAGCTGCCAGAACGAGAAGAGCCAGCTCCAGAACCGCGAGCAGGCCATGCGGATCCTGCGGGCCCGGCTGCTGGCCGCGGCGCAGGAGGAGGCCGACGCCGCCGCGTCTGACGCCCGCAAGGCGCAGGTGCGCACGGTCGACCGCTCCGAGCGGATCCGCACCTACAACTTCCCCCAGAACCGGATCAGCGACCACCGGATCGGCTACACCGCCTACAACCTCGACCTGGCTCTGGCCGGCGACCTCGACGGCGTGCTGGACGCGCTGACCGAGGCGGACCGGGCGGCCCGGCTGGCGGGCGAGACCGAGCTATCCCGGCACTGACCGGGCCAGGCGGTCGACCCGGCGCAGCGCGTCCGGGATCCGGTGCGCGCCGGCCATCGCGCTGACCAGCGCCGCGGCCTCGTCGACCGGGATGCCGGCCGCGGTCACGTAGAGCGGCCTGGCGCCGCCGCGGACCACGGGCAGCGCGTGCGTCGCCGAGCGGAACGCGGTCTTCGCGACACCGACCACCGGCGTGTCGATCTCCGCGTGCAGGCGCGCGCCCAGCCCGGGCCGCCCCGCCGGGTCCAGGTCGACGTAGCCGTCCACCACCAGCAGGTCGACCGGCGCCGTGGTGGCCAGCACCGCGCGGATCGCCGGCAGTTCGCGTTCGAAGAAGAAGCCCGGCCGGTACGCCGGCACGGCGCCGACCGTGGTCACCCGCTCCTCGACGAGCGTGGCGAACCGGGGCTCCGTGGCGACCACGAGGGCGGCGCGGGCGCCGCCCTCGTCGGGATAGTGCGCGTCGACCGCGGCGTAGCGCGGGGTCATCCCTTGGCGCGGTGCTGGAAGCCGAGCAGCGCCGTCTCGACCGCCTGCCGCACACCGGCGTAGCTGAACCCGGCCTCGGTGAGCACCTGCCCGGCGGCGGTGTCGGGCATGCGCAGCAGGCCGAGCAGGATGTGCTCGGTGCCGACGTAGTTGTGCCCGAGGTCGAGCGCGCTCTGCGTGGTCTCCTCCAACAGCTGCTTGGCGGCGGCGTCGAACGGCACGTGCTCGGGCGCCGGGCCGGCTTCCGCGGGCAGCCGGGCGGTGACCGCAGCGGCCAGCGCGGCGGGATCCTGCCCGAGCGCGCCGACCAGCTTGGCGGCCAGGGCGTCGGTGGCGCCGAGCAGGGCGACCAGCACGTGCTCGGGCTGGACCTGCTGGTCGCCGCGGGTGCGGGCCAGCGCCTGCCCGTCCTTGACGACCTTCGCGGCCTTCTCGGTGAACCGCGCGAACCTGCCCGCGCCGCCGCGCTGCTGCGCGGCCTGCTTGGAGACGCCCATGGCGTCGCCGATCTGGCTCCAGGACGCACCGGAGAGCCGGGCCGCCCGGATGAAGTGGTCGATGAGCTGGTCGCCGAGGTCGCCGAGGGCACGCGCCCGGGAGCGGGCCTCACCGACCCGGGCCACCGGGTCCGCGTCGGGCAGGTCGCGCTCGAGCTGGCCGATCAGGTCGTCGACGGAGATGTCGAAGGGTGCCATGCGTCAAGTGTGGGTTGACGGATGCCAGATCGTCAAGTGTTCCTTGACGAGCGAAACGGGAGATTTTTGCCCATTTACGTGGCTAATGTGGCGTGTGTGAGGTGGTTTCGGCTCGCAGCCGCTGCCGTGCCGATCGGGCTGCTCGTGGTGCTGCCCGGCGTCGCGCTGGCCGCGCCCCTGCCGAGCACCGTGGCCGTCGCGCTGGCGGGCAAGGTCGCGCCGGCCACGGTGCGGGCGGGGCAGGACGCGACGCTGACCATCACGGCCAGCAACAAGGGGTTCCTGCCGGCGGCGGGGGTACGCGTCGCGGTCCCGCTGCCGTCCCGCCTCGCCGTCGCCAGGCACTCCGCCAGCCAGGGCACCTTCGACGGTCTGCTGTGGACCGTCGGCGCGCTGCCGGTGCGCCGGGCCGCGACGCTCACGCTCGTGGTGCGGGGGAGCGGGCCGGCCAGCGTGACGGCGGTCGCCGGGCTGGTCACCACGACACCCCGGGACGGCGACGCCCGCGACGACGTGGCGACGGCGGCGCTGCGGGTGACCTCGGCGGCGGGCGCGCCCAAGGTGCCGCGGGCGGACCTCGCCGTCGTCGCCCGGGTGGTGCCGGCCGCGGCCGGACCCGGTGAGCCGGTCAGCTTCGCGGTCACCGTGACCAACAAGGGCCCCGACCCGGCGACCGACGTCGAGCTGGCGGACCCGGTGGTCGCCGGGACGTTCCTGGCCTCCGCCGCGACGGTCGGCCGGGTGACGGGGCTGCCGGTGCGCACGGGCGCCCTGGCGACCGCCGCGCGGTGGCGGGTCGGCACGCTTGCGCCCCGGGCCAGTGCGACGTGGACGGTGCGGACGCTCGCCACCGCCCCCGCGGTCGGTGACAGCGCGGTGCTGGTCACGCAGAGCGGTGCGGACGATCCGGTGCCCGGCAACGGCGTCGCCCGCGCCGCTCCGGTGGTGTCCGCGGCCGACGTGGCGGTCACCCGTGACGTCAGCAACCTCACCCCGGTCTTCGGTCAGGAAGTGACGGTGACGCTGACGGTCAGCAACGCCGGGCCGGACCCGGCCCGCGAGGTGACCGTCACCGACCCGCCCACCGGCGCGCTGGCCTTCGAGTCCGCGACGTCGAGCGCCGGCGACTATGACCAGGAGGCGGGCCGGTGGGTCCTCGCCGAGGTGGCGCCGGGCGCCGAGGAGACGCTGACGGTGCAGGTGCGGGTGGCGGCGTCGGGGGCGATCGCCGGCCGGGCGACCGTCGAGGCCCGGCCCGGTGACCCGGACCGCGCGAACAACGCCGCCGAGACCGTGGTGACGGCGAGCGGCGACGAGACACCGGCGACGCCGATGTTCCGCACGGGCTTCCCGCTCCCGTTCACCGAGATCCGCCTGTCCACGCTGGAGGCGACGGCGGTCGGCGGCCTACTGATCGCGTTCGGCTGCATGCTGCTGCTGCACCTGGCGCTGAACCGCCGCCCCGTGAGCGGTGGTCAGGAGGCGGCGCGAGGGCGGCGTTTGGAGCGGAGCATCTCGCGGTCGGCGATCTCGAACGCCTGGCCCAGCGCGTCGCGCAACGCCGGGCCGGAGCCGTTGACCTCCGCGAAGCCGACGCTCACGCCGACCGGCGTGCCGGGGACCAGCGCCTGCCAGTCTTCGGCGGCGACCGCGGCCGCGACGCGGCGGGCCACGTCGGCCGCCTCGGCCATGCCGGCGCCGGGCAGCACGACGACGAACTCGTCGCCGCCGTAACGGGCCACGAAGTCGCCCCGGCGCATCACCCGGTGGATCACCCCCGCGATCCGTTGCAGGACCAGGTCGCCGGAGTGGTGGCCGTGCTCGGTGTTGACCGCCTTGAAGCCGTCGAGGTCGCACACGCCGATGACGGCGCGTTCGCCGCGAGCGACCATCGCCGCCACGTAGCGCTCGAGCTGCCGGCGGTTGGGCAGCCCGGTCAGCGGGTCGGTGAGCGCCTCGCCGGCGAGCTGCGCGGCGGTGCGGCGCAGCTCCTCGCGCTCGATCTGCGC
>NZ_JBFAIU010000496.1:0-4043 GCF_040654855.1 Asanoa sp. NPDC050611 | reverse complement strand
GCCGAGGTGGCCCGGCTGCTCGACCTGGTCGAGCTGACTCCGGAGCGGGCCGGCCAGTATCCGGCGCAGCTGTCCGGCGGGCAGCGGCAGCGCGTCGCGCTGGCCCGGGCGCTGGCCGCCCGCCCCGACGTGATCATCGCCGACGAGATCACCTCGGCGCTGGACGTCTCCATCCAGGGCACCGTGCTGAACCTCGTGCGGGACCTGCAGCGCGGGCTGCGCCTGTCGATGCTGTTCATCTCGCACAACCTGGCGGTGGTCCGTTACGTCAGTGACCTCGTCGCGGTCATGTACCTCGGCCGGATCGTCGAGTGCGGCCCGGTCGACGACGTGCTCGACGACCCGCAGCATCCGTACACCCGGCAGCTGCTGGCTTCGGCACCGCGACCCGGCGGCATCCCGGCGGCGCTGACCGGCACGGAGGCCGAGCTGGACACCGCCGAGCCGGCGGACCCGCACCACCCGCCACCCGGCTGCCGCTTCCATCCGCGGTGCCCCGTCGGCCCGCTCGTCCTGGCCGGCCGGGACGACTGCCGAAGCGTAGAACCCGACGGTGCCGACCGCCGCCACCTGGCCGCCTGCCATTACGCCGCCCACTCGCCCGAGCCGAACCGCGACACGAGGAGTACGCCGTGACCCGACGCCAGCGTATCGACGACCTGTTCACCGTGGCGGTGCCGGAACAGCCGGCGATCGCACCCGACGGAAACTCCGCCGTGTACGTGTTGCGGACGGTCGATCGCGACGGCGACCGGACGGTGCGCAACCTGTGGCGCGTCGGCACCCGCGGGGGCGAGCCGGTGCAGCTCACCCGGGGTGGCGCCGACTCGACGCCGGAGTGGTCGCCGGACGGCACGCGGATCGCGTTCCTGCGGGCCTCCGGCGGCGCGGCCCAACTCTGGCTGCTGCCGGCCGCCGGCGGGGAGCCCGAGCAGCTCACCACGCTGCCGCTGGGCGCCGGCCGTCCGGTGTGGAGCCCGGACGGCACGGCCATCGCGTTCGCCGCCCCGGTGGACGTGGTGGGCGCCGGTGACGCGGCGCCCATCGTCACCGAACGGCTGGACTACCTGGCCGACGGCTCCGGCTACCTGCGCACCGTGCGCAGCCACGTGCACGTCCTGGACCTGGCCACCAAAAAGGCCCGCCAGTTCACCGACGGTGACTGGCACGCCGGTGACCCCGCGTGGTCACCCGACGGCACGCGACTCGCGTACACGGCGGCCACCGCGCCGGACGCCGACCGCACCATGCACTGCCCGGTCCACGTGCGCTCCGCCACCGACCCCGCCGCACCGCCGCGCGTCGTCGGCCTGGCCGACGGCCACGCCGGCCCGGTCACCTGGACCACCGACGGCACGGCGTTACTGGTGATCGGCTATCCGGAGCGGGTGACCGGGCACGCGCACCTGCTCCGCGTGCCGCTCGACGGCGGCCCGGTCACCAGCCTGTCCGCCCCGCTGGACCGCAACGTGATGTCGGGCGGGCCGGGCTACCCGGGCGCGCTGCCGGTGCTGGTCGACAGTGGACGGTCGGTGCTGTTCTGTGTCCGCGAGCGCGGCGACACCCACCTCTACACCGTGCCGGTCGAGGGCGGCGAGCCGCGGCCGGTGCTGACCGGCGCCGGGCGCAGCGTCGCCGGCCTGTCGGTCGCCGGGGACACCGCGGTCGCGTTGCTGCTGACCCCGACCTCACTCGGTGAGCTCGTCACCGTCGACCTCGGCACGGGCGGCGAGTCGGTGCGCACCGCGCACGGCACCGACGTCGACCTCTACCGTCGCGAGGAGCGCGAGTTCACCGTCTCGGACGGCACCGTGGTGCACGGCTGGGTGGTCCGCGACCCGGCGACCACCGGCGCCGGCCCCTTGCTGCTGGACATCCACGGTGGACCGCACAACGCCTGGAACGGTGCCGCCGACGACGTCCACCTCTACCACCAGGAGCTCGCCGCGCGGGGATGGACCGTGCTGCTGCTCAACCCGCGAGGCAGCGACGGGTACGGCGAACAGTTCTACACGGCCGCGCTCGGTGCGTGGGGTGTGGCCGACGCCAAGGACCTCCTCGAACCCGTCGACGCGCTGGTCGCGGAAGGGCTGGCGGACCCCGCCCGGCTCGCCGTCACCGGCTACAGCTACGGCGGCTACATGACCTGCTACCTGACCGGGGTCGACGACCGGTTCGCCGCCGCGGTGGCCGGTGGCGTCGTCAGCGACCTGGCGAGCAGCGCCGGCACCTCCGATGCCGGGCACCTCATCGGCGCGTTCGAGCTCGAGGGTGGCTCGGTGCCGGCGATGTCGCCGATCACCCGGGTCGACAACGTGCGCACCCCGACGCTGATCCTGCACGGTGCTGACGACGTGCGGTGCCCGGTCGGCCAGGCGCAGCAGTGGCACACCGCCCTCCGCGAGCGGGACGTGCCCACCCGACTGGTGCTCTATCCGGGCGCCTCGCACCTGTTCATCCTGCAGGGCAAGCCGTCACACCGGGCCGACTACAACCGCCGCATCGTGGACTGGGTCGAGCAGCACACCGGCGACGGTCGCCCGGCCCTCGACGCGGCGCACTGGCAGCGCCGGTTGGCCGTGCTGGCCGAGCGTCATCGGGTGCCCGGCGCCACGCTCGGCATCCTGCGCCTGCGTCCCGGTCGGGACGACGAACTGGCCGAGGCGGCGCACGGCGTCCTCAACATGGACACCGGCGTGACCACCACGACCGACTCCGTGTTCCAGATCGGCTCGATCTCCAAGGTGTGGACCGCCACCGTCGTGCTGCAACTCGTCGACGAGGGACTGCTCGACCTCGACGCGCCGATCGTCGACGTGCTGCCGGAGTTCCGGCTCGCCGACCCGGACGTCACCAAGCAGGTCACCATGCGGCACCTGCTCACCCACACCAGCGGCATCGACGGCGACGTGTTCACCGACACGGGCCGCGGTGACGACTGCCTCGAGAAGTACGTGGCGAGCCTGGCCGGCCAGACCCAGAACCACCCGCTCGGCGCCACCTGGTCCTACTGCAACGCCGGCTTCTCCGTGGCCGGCCGGGTGATCGAGAAGCTGACCGGGGGCACCTGGGACGCCGCCGTCGGTACCCGGCTGTTCGGCCCGCTCGGGCTGCGCCGCACCGGCACGCTGCCGGAGGAGGCGCTGGCCCACCGCGCCGCGATCGGTCACGTCGAGGAAGGCGACGAGCAGAAGGTGGCGCCCGTATGGGGGCTGCAGCGCTCGGCCGGGCCCGCCGGCCTGATCAACTCCACGGCGGCGGAGGTGCTCGCGTTCGCCCGGCTGCATCTGCGCGGCGGCCTCGGCCCGGACGACACCCGCCTGCTGAGCGAGTCCAGCGCCGCGGCCATGGCCGCCAAGCACGCCGACCTGCCCGACAAATACTCCCTCGGTGACTCCTGGGGCCTCGGCTGGATCCGGTTCGACTGGGACGGGCACCGGCTCATCGGGCACGACGGCAACACGATCGGCCAGTCGGCGTTCCTGCGCCTGCTGCCCGAGCAGGGCCTCGCCGTCACCCTGCTCGCCAACGGTGGCAACACCCGCGACCTGTACGACGAGCTCTACCGGGAGATCTTCGCCGCGGTGGCCGGCGTGGCGATGCCGCACCCGATCGCCCCGCCCGCCGAACCGGTGCACGTCGACTTCCAGCGGCACCTGGGCACCTACGAGCGGGCCAGCGTGCGCATCGAGGTGCTGGAGCGCGACGGCGGGCCGGTCGTGCGCACCACCATCACCGGGCCGCTCGCCGAGCTGATGCCGGAGCCGACCCAGGAATACCCGATGGTCCCCGTCGAGGAGAACCTGTTCCTGGTCAAGGAGCCGTCCGCGCAGAACTGGTTGCCCGTCACGTTCTACGCGCTGCCGACCGGCGAGCGGTACCTGCACTTCGGGGCGCGGGCCACGCCGAAGGTCCTCGATGGACAGTGACGCGGCCGCGCTGGCGGCGGCCGCAGGGGCGTGGGGGGGGCGGGGGGGGGTGGCCCCAGCCGCCCGCGGACAGGGGATTTTACTTTTGTTTGTGCGCCACATGGGTGCCCACCC
>NZ_JBFAIU010000495.1:0-4050 GCF_040654855.1 Asanoa sp. NPDC050611 | reverse complement strand
CTTTGCCGCCGCCTGAATCGGAACACCGGCACGGAGGTCGGCAGCCAGCCCGGTCAACCGGTCAAGCAGCGCGGACCTGGCAGCACGGCCCGCCGAGCCGAGCATCCGGTAGCAGTGCGCGGTCAGCTCGCGGCGGAACGGCTCGGCCGCCGCCGCGAACTCCCCGGCATCCATCCTCACAGCTCCAGTCTCGGTCGTACCCAGGCGGCGAGCCGCCCGATCGCGTCATCCGCCTCCGGCGCGCGCCCCGCGGCCATCTGGAACGTGTGCTGCTGCTCCTCGAACACGTCCCGGCGCACCTCGACGCCGGCGTCCCGGGCCCGCTTCTCCAGCATGCGGCTCTCGTCGAGCAGCGTCTCGTCGCCGCCGACCTGGATGAACATCGGCGGCAGCCCGGTCAGGTCCGCGTACAGCGGGTTGACCGCCGGGTCCCGCGGGTCACGGCCGGCGAGGTACATCGCGGCCAGCTCCGTCACCACGTCACGGTAGAAGAAGCCGTCCTTCTCCGCGTTGGTGTCGAAGCTGTCACCGCTGACCGTCATGTCCACCCACGGCGAGATCAGCAGCAGCGCGGCCGGCGGCGGGAGGCGCCGCGCGCGGGCGGCCAGGGTCGCGGTGATCGCGAGACCGCCGCCCGCCGAGTCACCGACGAGCGCGATCCGGTCGAAACCCTTTCCGACCAGCCCGGCGTACGCGGCGAGCGCGTCCTCCTGCTGCGACGGGTACGGATGTTCCGGGGTGTACCGCTGGTGCGCGATCAGCGCGGGGACGCCGACGGCCTTGGCGAGGTGCGCGTACACCTTCCGATGGGTGAACACCGACCCGCTGACGAACCCGCCGCCGTGCAGGCACAGCAGCGCCGCGCCCGCACCCTCGGTGCCCTTGGGCGCCAGCCAGAGCCCGTCGTCGACCTCGATGTAGTCGACGCCGCGCGGCTCGGCCGTCAGGTCACCCCAGTGGTCGTCGGTCTCCCTCGGCTCCGGCTCCGCCGGCGGGTTGCGGCGTTCGTGTGTCCAGGTCCGGTACATGCGCTCCACGGCGCGTGACTGCGTGCTGGCCATCGTGGGCCTCCTTCCCTCTACCGGTGTTGACCGCACCGGGGTCGAGAAGGAATCGGCTCGGCGGCACGAGCAGCGCGGTCGTGACCGTCGTCACTCCCGCGAGGGCCACCGCCCAGCGTGGCGCGGTCAGCGAGGCGAGGGCGCCGAACACCGCCGGGCCGACGCCCTGCAGCGTCATCAGGCCGGTGGAGAGCAGCCCGAACGCCTGGCCGCGGCCGCGTTCCGGCACGGCGTCGACGAACGCCCGCTGCAGGCCCAGCGAGTACGCGAACCCGGCCCCGCTGGCCACCATCAGCGCTCCGCAGACGACCAGCGGCGGGTCGAACGCGAACGCCACCGGCGGCAGCCCGAGCAGCAGGACGAGCGGGGCGACCAGCCGGGTCCGTAGGTCCGGCGGCACGAGCCGGCCGATCACGAGCTGCCCGACCAGCATGCCGAGCGGCGAGCAGGCCATCAGCAGGCCCACGGCGGCGGCGGGGAAGCCCCGGGTCGACGCGTACGCCACCATCAGCGCCTCGGCGCCGACCACGAAGGCGGACGGCAGCCACTGGAGCAGCAGCAACCGGCGCACCCAGGGGTCGGCCAGCAGCGTCGCGTTGGTCGACCAGCTCTGCCGCACGGCGCCCCCGCCGGCCGAGGGCAACGCGGGCAGATCGGCGAGCCCGATCCGGACGATCAGCGCCGCGCCGAGGTGACAGGCGGCGGTGAGCAGCAACGCGTGCTGCGGGCCGAGCGCGCCGACCGCAACCCCGCCGACCGCGAGGCCGAGCAGCTGCGCGCCGCCCGAGGCCATGCTGGTCAGGGAGCGGCCCAGCACGTACGCGTCGCCGGTCAGCACGTCGGCGACCAGCCGGCTGGAGGCGCCGTTGAACACCGGCGTGCCCACCGCGACGGCGGCCACCAGCACCAGGCAGGCCCAGGTCGGCAGCGGCAGCAGCGCCAGGACCAGCGCCGCGGCGCACTCGGCGGCGTAGCCGCCCACGATCAGCGGCCGGGGCTTGAGGCGGTCCGACAGCGACCCGAACAGGGCGCCGCCGAGCACCTGCGGCAGGAAGCCGATGCCGAACGTCACCGCGGACAGCCAGGCGGACCCGGTCGCGGTGAACACCAGCACCGACAGCGCCACGATGCGCAGCGTGTCGGCGGCGATCGCGATGGACCGGCTGAGGAACAGGACCCGGAAGGCCGGCACCGCGAACACCTCGCGGTAGGTCGTCGAACTCACCACCGCATGCTGCGCGGCGCACCGCCGGGCTGGCCAACGTTACGGGCACGGCCGTAACGTCGAGGGATGCTCCGCTACCTCGTCGACCAGTCCGACCTGCTGCACAGCCGGTTCGCGCTGTCGCCGAGCTTCGAGCTGGAGAACCTGCTCCGCTGGTTCGACGGCACGGACCGGCACGGCCCACGCACGCCGGGCCCCGCCGCCCGGCTGCGCCCCGCGTTCGAGCACCTCCGCCGCACCGACCCGGCCATGCGCGCCCTGCTCGCGCTGCACCACCCGCACGGCGGCGCCGACTTCGTCGCGCCACCACCCACCCGGGCGGCGCTGCAGACCATCGACGACGACCTCGAGGTGGTGCGGTCCGTGCCGCTGGCGATCGCCCGCGCCGAGATCGCGGCCTGCCTGGCCGCCCGGCCGGCGGCCGACCCGGACGCCCGGGAGGTCCTCGCCTCGCCGGACGTCACGGCGCTGCTCGCCGACGGCCTCCGCCGCGCCTGGGACGCCCTGCTCGCCGCCGACTGGCTCCAGCTGCGGGCGATCTGCGAACGCGACATCGTCTACCGCTCCGGCCTGCTGGCCCGGTACGGCTGGGCGGCGGCGCTCGACGGGCTGCATTCGCGGGTGCGCTGGCGCGGCGACGGCATCGAGGTGACCCGGATCGCCGACCGCGAGGTCGTGGTCGGCGGGCGGGGCGTGACGTTCATCCCGTCGGTGTTCATCTGGCCGAGCATCGCCGCGCACTCCGACGACCCGTGGGAGCGCGCCATCATCTACCCGGCGCGCGGCGTCGCCGACTGGTGGGGCGCGCCCGCCGCGCCGCCGTCGGCCGCGCTGGCGGAGCTGATCGGCCGCACCCGCGCGCGCATCCTGGTCGCGCTCCGCGAGCCGGCCAGCACCACGCAGCTCGCCCACGCCTTGTCGCTGCCGGTCGGATCGGCCGGCGACCACCTGCGCGCCCTGCGCCGCGCCGGCCTGCTCGACGCGACCCGTTCCGGCCGCGCGGTGCTCTACCACCGGACCCCGCTCGGTGACCTGCTGGCCGGCGCCGGGGCATGATGGCCGCATGACCGCGTACGCCTTGGCGCATTTGAAGAACCCGACCGCCAACGCCGACATCGTCGACTACATCGACCGGATCCAGGCCACGATGGACCCGTTCGGCGGGCGCTTCCTCGCGCACGGGCCCAAGGTCGAGGTGCACGAGGGGGAGTGGCCGGGCACGGTCGTGCTGCTGGAGTTCCCGGACGCCGACGCGGCGCGCGCCTGGTACGCCTCGCCGGCGTACCGCGAGATCCTGCCCCTGCGCCTCAACCACATCGACGGCGACACGATCCTGTTCGACGGCGTCCCGCCGGACTACGACGCGCGCGTCACCGCCGCGAAGATGCGGGAACGGCTAGGCGGCTGACGCGACCAGCGCACGGGCCCGCTCCGGCGCGGGCAGGCCCTCGGTGTCGCCCGGTGCGGCCACGACACCGGCGGCGAACTGGCTGCCCAGCCAGGCGGCGCCCCGCGGGTCGATGCCGGCCAGCCGGGCCGCCAGGTAGGCGCCGGCGAACGCGTCGCCCGCGCCGACCGGGTCGACGACCTCGACCGCCGCGGTGGGCAGATGCGCCGGGCCCGCCCCGGTCGCGTACCAGCAACCGTCGGCGCCGGCCTTGAGCACCACCTCGCCGACGCTGAACGCCAGCGGGCGGTCGTCCGGCAGCTCGAAGCCGTACAGCGTCTGCAGTTCCGACTGCAGCTGGAGGAACGCGAGCGAGT
>NZ_JBFAIU010000494.1:0-4071 GCF_040654855.1 Asanoa sp. NPDC050611 | reverse complement strand
CATCGACTTGTCGACGAGGACGGCCAGGGGGTCGAGCGGGTCGTCGTCGAGCAGCCACACGAGGTGGTTCAGTGTCCGGTCGACGGCGGCGGTCACGAGGGTGGGCGAGGACTCGCGCGGCAGCTGCCGGGCCACGAGATCCAGGTGCGCGGCCGGTAGTGCCTGGTCGAGCAGTGCCGCCCACAGCACCGCCCGGGTGAGCGGGTCCGGCAGGGCGGCCAGCGCACCGTTGACGACCTCCGCGGAGAACGGGTCCAGCTCGATCCGCGCGAAGGTCTCGCCGCGCGAGTTGGGCACGACGACGAGTCCGGCCCACTCCGGCAGCTCCACCGGCTCGTCCGCGAGGTCGACCAGCCGGGAGCCGACCGGTTCCAGCGTCTTCGCGTACGCGGTGACGGTGAACCGGTGCGGCCGGACGCCGTCGCGGGTCAGCACGGGGACGTCGCCACGGCGCACGACGCGGATCGTGTCGTGGCCCGCCTGCCGCAGCCACACCTGGGCCCAGCCACGCACGTCGCGCGGCGAGGCACCGTCGAGCGCCGACAGCAGGTCCGCGAGGGTCGCGTTGGCGAACCGGTGCTGGGTCAGGTGCGCGTTCACCCCGGCCAGGAAGTCCGCCTCACCCAGCCAGGTCACCAGCTGCCGTACGACCGCGTTCCCCTTGGCGTACGAGATGTAGTCGAAGATCGTCGTGCCCGTGTCCACGTCCGGCACGTCCTCGGCGGCCGGCGCGACCGGGTGGGTGGACCGGCGGCGGTCCGCGAGCAGGGCGGCGGGCTTGTGCGCGGCCTCGAACGACACCCGGGTGCCGGCGAAGCCCGCGACGGTCTCGGCCACCTCGAACCCCATGTAGTCCGCGAACGACTCGTTGAGCCACGCGTCCTCCCACCAGACCGGGGAAACCAGGTCGGCGAACCACATGTGCGACATCTCGTGCGCGATCACCATCGCGCGGTGCCGGCGGTCGTCGTCGGTGACCCGCGCGCGCGGCAGCATCGACTCGTCGAACGTCACGCAGCCCGGGTTCTCCATCGCGCCCCAGTTGAGCTCGGGCACGAAGACCTGGTCGTACGAGTCGAACGGGAACGGCTCGTCGAAGACCGCCGCGTAGTGGTCGAAGCAGGCCTCGGTCACCCGCCGCAGCTCGGCGGCGTCCCGCTCCAGCTCGCGCGCCAGCGACCGGCGGGCATGCCAGCCCATCGGCAGGCCCCGGTGCTCCCACCGCACGCTGCGGTAGGGCCCGGCCACGACGGCGAACAGGTCGCACGGGATCGGCGGGGTGGTGGCGAACGCGAACCGCCCGTCCCGCGCGGCGGTGCACACCCCGTTGGACAGCACCGTCCACGTCGGATCCGCGGTGACGGCCAGCGTGATCGGGGCCTTGAGGTCGAGCTGGTCGAAGCAGGCGAACAGGCGCTGGGTGATGTCGAGGCCGAGATAACCGCCGACGTAGCGCTCCCCGTCCACCGGGTCGGTGAAGGTGTGCAGCCCTTCACCGTCGGTGACGTAGCGCATCCGCGCGTCGACGACGACCTCGTGCGGGCCGGCGGCGAGACCGTCGAGCCGGATCCGGCGCCCGTCGTACGCGGCGTCGACGGCCGACCCGTCCAGCGTGACCGCGAGCGACTCCGCCCGGTGCAGCTCGAGGAACGTGTCGCCGCCCGCGGTCCGGAACCGCACGGCCACCCGGCTGCGGAAGGAGTCGGGCGACGTCACGTCCAGCGCGAGGTCGTAGGAGACGTCGGACAGCATGGCGGCCCGCGCACGGGCCTCGTGGAGGGTCAGCGACACCTTGACAGGCTATGACCAGGGCCGGTCAGCGGTCGCAGCCGCCGTCCTTGTCCGGCCGGACGTACGCGCGGGTGACGTCGGTGATGCCCTTGTAGGCGTACGGATCCTCGCCCGCGACGAGGACGACGTCGCGGAAGTCCCACTGCGCCGGTGCCGCGCCCGCCGGGATCCGCCACTGCAGCGGCGACTCGGCGCTCATGTAGTGGTTGGCCAGCGCCCGCCGGTAGCCGTGCCGGCCCGAGTTCGGCAGCGAGCGGTGCAGCAGGTAGCCGTTGAAGATGACCGCCGCGCCGGCCGGGACCTCCACCGGGACCGCGTCCTCGTCCCGGTACGGGAAGTCGTACGCCTCGATCGAGCAGTCGAACCGCGGGTCGTCCTGGTCGCGGTCCGGGTAGAGCACGCCGCGGCGGTGGGAGCCCGGCAGCACCCACAGGCAGCCGTTCTCGACGGTCGCGTCGTCGAGGGCGATCCACACCGCGGTCAGCGAGCGGTCGCGGGTCGGTATGAAGAACTCGTCCTGGTGCCACGGCTGCCCAGGCCTGCCCTCCGACTTGATGAACAGCATCGACTGCATGGCCTTGACGTTCGGGCCGACGACCCGGGTGAGCACGTCGACGACCCGCGGGTGGGCCAGCGCACCCGCGATCACCGGCGACAGCTTGTGCGGGTGGTGGACGCACAGGTACCGGCGCAGCACGTCGGCGTCGGGCTCGTCGGCCGCCGCCACCGCGCCGCGCCCGATCTGGCCCAGCTCGCCGCGGCACAGCCGGACGGCCTCGGCGTTGATCCCGGCCACCTCGGCGGGCGACAGCGCGTCGTGCAGCACCGCGTAGCCGTCCACCGTTACCTGCTCGATCAGCGCATCGGACACGGCGTGGTGCAGCGTGGTCGTCATGGCTCCCCCAGTCTGGAATGGTGACTCGCCTTACCAGTGTCGGGCGGAGCGGCCCGCGTGCCCATGCCCGCGACGCGCGACTAACCTGTCTGTTCATGACATCCACGGACCTGCGGGTACGCGTCCGCAACGGTCCCGCCGTGGCCCACTACCCGCCCGGCGCCACCCTGGGCCCGCGCGTGCTGCCGTGCTTCGAGTTCGTCTGGATGCTCACCGGTCGCGCGTCCTGGCGGCGCACCGGCGACGACCCGGTTACCCACGAGCTGCGCCCCGGGCAGCTCCTGCTCACCCGGCCGGGCGTGCGGGAGCACTACACCTGGGACCCCGACCGGCCCTGCACGCACGCGTACGTGACCTTCTACGTCGACGACCCCGGGCCGCTCGGACCGCCCGAGGCCTGGCCGCTCGTCCGCGACCTGGCGACCGATCCCCTGCCGGCGCTCTGCCGCTACCTGCTGCGCACCGGCGAGCCGCGGACCGCGCAGGTGCTGGCCTGGCTGCTCGACCTGTTCGTCGCGGGCCCGCTGCCCGACCCGGCCGACGACCTGCCGGAGCACGTCGACCGCCTGGTCGACCACCTGCGCGCCGCCTGGAGCGACGGTGTCTGCCGCCCGCTCGAGCTGGCCGAGCTGGCCGCCGCCGCGCACGTCTCACCGGGCCACCTCGCGCGCCTGTTCCGGGAGCGCTACGGCCGCGGTCCGGTCGGCGCGGTCGAGCTCGTGCGGCTGGCCCGCGCCGCCGTCCTCCTGGAACGCAGCAACCTGAGCGTCGCCGCGGTCGCCGCCGCCTGCGGGTTCGTCAACGCGTTCCACTTCTCGCGCCGTTTCCGCCAGGCGTACGGTTGCGCGCCGCGCGACTACCGCGCGGACCGCCCGGCCGATCCGCTGGACCCCGTGCGCCGGGCGGGTCTGTTCCCGGTCGCCCGGCGGCTGCTCGCGGACAGACCCTAGGGCAGGAGGGCCCGCAGCGCGGCCAGCTCCTGTGGGGTCAGCGGCTCGAACGGCGCCGCGGCGTGCGGCGGGCAGAGCCCGAGCAGGTGCAGCGCGCTCTTCATCACGACGATCCCGCTGGCGCCGGACCGCACCGAGAAGATCCGGGTCAGCGCGTCGACCCGCTCCTGCAGCGCGGCCGCGCCGTCGTGGTCGCCGGCCGCCGCGCGCGCGACCAGCTCCACGCAGAGCGCGGGAGCGATCATGCCGACGCCCGGGACCGTCCCGGCCGCGCCGGCCCGCAGCCCGCTCGCGAGCTGGCGTTCGGCGCCCTGCGCGACGCCGAACCCGGGCCCCGCGAGCGCGCAGAGCTCCGCGAACAGCCCGCCAGGGGAACGGTGACGTTGACGATGTTCTGGATGCCCATCGGATAGCCGTTGGTCTGGCCGGTGTCCC
>NZ_JBFAIU010000493.1:0-4138 GCF_040654855.1 Asanoa sp. NPDC050611 | reverse complement strand
CGCCGCGAGTGCGTCTGCCCTGAGTAGATTGTCCGATATGACCCGGGCGGCCTGGCTCCGTGTGGTGTCCGCGGTCGTCCTGCTGGTCGCGCTCTACTACGTGGTGCCGGTGCAGCCGGGCGGCAGCGGCTGGCGGCTGGTGTTGCGCTCGCTGGCCGCGCTGGTCTTCGTCGGCGGCGCCGTCGCGCTCGTGGTCTGGCAGATCCGCCGCCGGCTGCGCAGCGACCAGCTGCCGCTGGAGGGCCTGGCCACCGCCCTGGTCGCCGGCGCGATCGCGTTCGCGCTGGCCGACTACGTGCTGGAGATCTCGGCGCCCGGGCAGTTCTCCGGGCTCCACACCCGCACCGACGCGCTCTACTTCGCGCTGTCCACGTTGTTCACGGTCGGCTTCGGCGACATCCACGCCGCCGGCCAGGGCGCCCGCGTGCTGGTCATCTTCCAGATGGTGTTCAACATCCTGGTGCTCGCGACCGGCGCGTCGCTGCTGCTCAACCAGGCTACTGCCCGGGTGCGGGCGAGCCGCCGGGAGAGATGACGACATCGCCGCCGAGCCGGCCCGCGGGCGGGTCGCGGGTCACCTGGCCGGCGCTGAGCAGCGGGGTGAGCACGCGGTTGGCGTCCGCCGCGCGGTAGACCGTGTCGGTCACGGTGAACCGGCGCAGCTCGGTCACCGTGGCCCGGCCGACCTCGGCCAGGTGGGCCAGCAGCTCGCGGCGCAGCGGCCCGGGGTGCGGACGCTCGGAGATGTCGAGCAGGTGCCCCTCCGGGTCCTGCGGGTCGCGGTAACGGATGCCCGCGTACTCGTCGACCGCCCACATCGCGTCCTTGAACCCGTCGAGGCTCTTGCCCTGACCGGTGGCGAAGGCGACCAGCCGGGCAGTGCCGTCGCGGGCCACCAGCTCGACGTCGGCGACCAGCGGAAACCCCGCGGCGGCCAGCGTCGCCCGGTGCCCACGGGCACCCTCGGCCAGCACGAGCAGCAGCTCGCCGGGCTTGCCGCGGGCGACGGCGGCGAGCGTGTCGGCGGCCGGCGGCGGTCCGCCGCTGTCGAGGAAGGCGAGCAGCGGCGCGCCCGCCGCGCCCGCCGCGGTGAGCACGGCCGGCAGCGTGTCGACGCCGCCGTCGACGGCGTGGATGTCCAACCCCGACGGCCGGTCGAGCTCCTGGTAGACCGCGTCGAGCGCGGCCCGGTCGGGGCTCGGCGCGATCACCGGCGCGGTGAGCCGGCGCCCGCGCAGCAGGTCGGTGAACTCGTCGAAGACCCGCAGCGCCGCCTCCGGCAGGCCGTCGGGCGCCCCGTCGTAGGCCTGGGCGAACGTGGCCCGCTTGGAGCGGTGCAACGCGGCCGGGCCCCAGGCGTCGAGCTGTCGCACGAGGATCTCGCGTACGACGTCGTCGATCGGCCCGGCCATGGTTCCAGTTTGGCGGAAAACGCGTCAGGCCGGAACGGAGATGCCGACACCGCCTCGCGTCTGGCCGCCGTAGCGGGCCTTCTCGGCGTCGATGTCGAGGCGACCGATGCGCCGGCGGGCGGCCAGCGCGCCGTCGTCGAGCTTGTCGGCCGGCACGAGCCAGACGATCTCGAACTCCAGCCCGTCCGGGTCCCTGCCGTAGAGCGACTTGGTGCTGCCGTGGTCGGAGGCGCCGGCCAGCGCGCCCGCGGCGGCGAGCCGCTCGGCGGTCGCGGACAGCTCGTCGAGCGTGTCGACCTCCCACGCGAGGTGGTAGAGGCCGACGGTGGCCCGGCCGGCTTGCGACGCGGCGGCACCGGGCAGCTCGAACAGCCCGAGGTCGTGGTCGTTGGTCGAGTCGGGCGCCTGCAGGAAGGCGGCGCCGGCGAAACCGTCGGGCGTCATCGGGACCCGGTTGAAGCCGAGCACGTCCTGGTAGAAGGCGACGCTGCGGGCGAGGTCACTGACGAACAGGACCGCGTGGTTGAGACGATGGATGCCCATGGCCACAACGGTAGCGCCATCTAGTTGAGAGTTCAACTATGCCGCTATGATGGTCGTCATGACGCGATGGCTGGACGACCAGGAGCAGGCCGCCTGGCGTGCGTTCCTCGGTGCCACCCGGGCCCTGATGGACGCTCTCGACCGCGAGCTGCAGCACGAGGCCGGCATGCCGCACGCCTACTACGAGATTCTCGTGCGGCTCTCCGAGGCGCCCGAGCACAAGATGCGGATGAGCGAGCTGGCCGACGCCTGCGGCTCCTCGCGCAGCCGCCTCTCGCACGCGGTCGCCCGCCTGGAGGAGTCCGGCTGGGTGCGCCGCCAGGACTGCCCCACGGACCGCCGTGGCCAGCTCGCGGTGCTCACCGAGGAGGGCTACCGCGTGCTCGTCGAGGCGGCGCCCGGCCACGTCGAGGGGGTCCGCCGCCACCTCTTCGACAAGCTCAGCAAGGAGCAGGTGACCCAGCTTCGGCAGATCAGCGACGCGATCCTCGCCGACTGACGCGACCGGCATTCGCCATTCGCACGAAAGGACGACTTCGGAGCGCACACCTCCAGGTCACGTAGGGTCTGGTCAATATCTCCGCCAACTGGCTCTTGTACCGAACGTCGCCGGACAAGCACGATGAGGCGATGTCTATCGGCCTCGGTGACCTCACCGCGCGGGCCCAGGACCGGATCCACGCCGGTGACCTGGCCGGCGCGGAGGAGCTGCTCGGCAACGCGCTCGCCAAGGCCGACCCGTCCCCCGCGACCGCCACCGGCGAGCTCGCGCTGGCCGCCGCACTGCAGGCCAAGGTGCTGCTCACGCTCGGCGAGGCGCACGGCGCGCGGGGCTGGGCGTCCTACGCCTTCTCGGCGGCGACCCGGCTCTACGGTGCGCATGACCCGCGCACCACCGACACCGCGACGACGCTCGCCGCCGTGCTGCACCGGGTCGGCGCGCACGAGCGGGCCGCCCGGCTCTACCACGACGTGATCCTCGAGCTGTCCGCCACCGAAGGCCCCGAGTCGGCCCGCGTGCTGGCGGCCCACGCCGACCTCGCCACCGTCGAATATGCCCGTGGCGACTGTGCCACCGCCCGCACCCGGCTCGAGGACGCCTGGGAGCTGCACCGCGAGGTCTACGGCGAGGGGCACCCGGCCGGCATCCGGATGCTGGCCAAGCTCGGCGCGATGGAGCGCGACTGCGGCCGGGCCGAGGACTCGCTCGCCCATCTCGCGCTCGCACAGGAGCTGTGCCGCACCCACCTGCCGCCCGACCATCCGCTGGTCGCCCAGGTGGCCGCGCTGGCCCGGGCCGCGCCCAACCCCGACCACGTCTGCGCGATCGAGGACAGCCACCGGATCGCGACCGACTCCGGCCCGCCGCCACCACGCGCGTCCGGCTCCCCGGAGCCGACCAGCTACGCCCGCCCGTTCACCCCGGTGCCCGAGCACACCCCGCCGGTGGTGCCTGAGCCGATGACGCCACCGCCGGTCGCGCCCACGCCGATGGCACCGCCGCCCGTGGCGCCGCAGCCGGTCACGCCGACCCTCCGGGACGGCTTCGACAGCGGCTCGGCGCTCGAGGACGCGGTGGCGGCCGACGGGCCGCGGCACGCCGCCGACGACGACGCGCCCGACCTGTTCGCGGCCGGGGCGGACCTGCGCAACGCGTACGCGACGGAGACATACCCACCGGAGACGGAGACCTGGGCGCCGCCCACGCAACGGACCCCGCCGGAGCGGCCGCTGTGGCCGGCGGACGCGGCCGGCCCGAGCGCGGGCTGGTCCGGGCGCGCGACCGACCAGGACCGGTCGCAGTGGTCGCAGCCGCGCGAGCCGGCCGGCGACGAGGTGTGGCGCCGCCGGCCCGACACGTGGGACAGCACCACGACCGAGACCTGGGACGGCACCGCCGAGGGCTGGGACACCGACGCGGGCTGGGCCGCGCAGCCCGATCCGGACGAGGAGTGGGCCGCGCGGCAGCGCGAGGACGAGCGCTGGTCCGCGCCGGGGGACCCGCCGTCGGCGGCCGACGAGGGTTGGGAGCGCGACGCCTTCGGGCCACCCGCCGGCGCAGCCACGCTGCCGGGGGCGGGTGCGGCCGCGTCCTTGGCGCGCCAGGTCGCCCGGGCCGAGGACACGGCCCGCGACATCGTCGACGCGGAGAAGGCGGTGTCCGCCGGGGCCGACCCCGACGA
>NZ_JBFAIU010000492.1:0-4147 GCF_040654855.1 Asanoa sp. NPDC050611 | reverse complement strand
GGCGTGGTGACCATCGAGGTGGTCGCCGGCGGCCCGGCAGCGACGCGCAGCAATGCGCTCTGCCGCACGCCCGCGAACGCTCGAGATCGTGGCCTCCCCGTTCGGCCCTGCGACTAGCGGAGAGACCGGCCGCACATCCCGTAAACCGTCCTAGGACGAGGTCGGAACGATCACGGCGGCCGTGCCGTAGGCGACGATCTCCGACAGGCCGTTGCCGATGTCCGACGAGTCGAAGCGCACCCCCACCACCGCGTTGCCGCCCAGCTCGTGCGCGTGCGCGACCAGCCGCTCGAACGCCGTGTGCCGCGCCGCGTCGACGACCTGCGTGTACTCGGGGACCTCGCCCTGCCGCAGCGCCTTGAACCCGCCGGTCACCCCGCGCACCACGCCGACACTGCGCACGATGATCCCCCAGGCGATGCCCATCGTCCGCTCGACCCGGTAGCCGGGCACCTCGAACGTGGTCGAGGTCAGGAACTCCGTCGTCGTCATGCACCCCATCCTGGGGCCGGCGGTGCCGCCAGGTGACCGTTTTGCCCGGTCAGCGACGGTCGATCGCCACCCACTCCAGCGCGCCGATCGCCGCGACCACGTCCGGGTGCGGGTGGTTGCACACCGTGCCGGGCAGGGCCGGCAGGACCGTGGTCCCGGCCGCGTCCGTCAGCGCCAGCACGCTCGGCATGAGGTGGATCGCCGGACACACCGCGTCGCCCGGCGACTCCAGCGGCGGGAGCCGCAGTGCGTGGACGAGGTCGTCGAACGGGCCCGTGGAGCGCTCCGCGGTCGCCCAGACGATGCCCGACGGTTGACCCATCGTGAGCTGGAAGCCGCACCGGACCGCCGACACCGGCCGGAAGTCCGCCGGCAGCGGGTCGGCCGACGCCGGGACCCCGAGCCTGTCCACCGCCGGACACGAGTATCCGGTCTGGACCAGGTAGGAGCCGCGCGCGGAGCCGCCCGCGCACCCCGCCATCGTCAGCACGGCCACCAGCACCACGGCCAGCGCCACGGCCAGACGTCGGACACCCATGTGCGATCAGACCGCACGACGCCGCCGCCGGTTCCCGCGAACGCCGCGCGACCGCTACCGTCGGATGGCATGGCGTTGCACATCCACGACGAAGACCTGCCCGGCAACGACACCTCGCGCACGTTTCTCGGCCGTGACCACGGCGGCGTGCCCGTGTCGTTCTTCATCCAGGCGAGCCCCAACGGCCACGGCCCGAAGCCGCACCGCCACCCGTACGCCGAGGTCTTCGTGCTGCACGAAGGCTCCGGCACGTTCCTGGCCGGCGACGAGACGATCGAGGCACACGGCGGCTCAGTGGTCGTCGTGCCGGCGAACGAGCTGCACGGCTTCACCGCCTCGTCGGCCGGGCCGCTGCGGATGACCTGCATCCACACCAACGACGAGATGGTCACCGAGTGGGCGTCACTCGCGACGGAAGACGACGACGAGCACCCGTAGGACCAGCACCACGGCGACGATCAGCAACCCGTACCCGAGCAGCGGGAACAGGTCGACGGTCGCGCTGACCCGTGGCCCGCCGCCGGCGCCGAGCAGCACCACCGCGATCACGCCGGCGGCGGCCCCGATCACGGTCAGCAGCGCCTGGTGGACGAGCCCGGTGACCAGCCGGCGGTCCTGGTCGTCGGCGAACAGCCGCACGTTGACCCGCAACCGCCCGTGTTCGAGCGCGTCGCCGATGCGGTCGATCCGCCTCGGCAGCCGGCGCAGCACCGGCAGCAGGTCGACCAGCTCGTCCTCGATGGACCCGCGCAGCCGCCCCGGCGCGAGTGCCTCGGCGATCCGCCGGCTGCCCGACGCGCGGGCGTGTGCGACGAGGTCGAAGCCGGGCCGCAGCAGGCCGAGCGTGCCCTCCAGCGTGGCGAAGGCCCGGAACACGGCGGCGACCGCGGGCGGCACGCCCAGCCCGTACGAGGTGAAGGTCCGCAGCAGGGCCGCCACGGCCGCGGCGCTCGCGGTGCCGCCGGGCGCGGCGTACCGCACGATCATCGCGCCGATCGCCCGTTGCAGGTCGCGCTCGTGGACCTCGTCGGGCCGGTCGACGATCTGGAGCAGCGCGTCGCTGGCCGCCACCGAGTCGCCGCGGCCGAGCGCGCCGAGCAGCTGGCCGATGCCCGCCCGCGTCGCGGCGTCGAGCCGCCCGACGGAGCCGAGGTCGAGCACACCGAGGTGCCCGTCGGCGGCCACGAGCACGTTGCCCGGGTGCAGGTCGACGTGGAAGATCCCGTGCACGAGCACCTGGTCGAGCATCGTGTCGACCAGCCCGCCGGCGATCTCGGCGCGCCGCTCGTCGCCGAGCCCGTCGAGCACCGTGGCCGCGGAGCCGAGCGGCGTGCCGGCGACCCGTTCCATCACGAGCACGCGTTCGGAGCTGAGCCCGGCGTACGCGGCCGGCACGCGCACACCCCGGTCCGGGGACGCGGCGAGGGCCGCCGCCATGGCCTGCAGGTTGTCGCGCTCCACCGTGAAGTCGAGCTCCTCCCGCAACGCCTCCGCGAACCCGGACGCCAGCGCCCGCAACCCCAGCGGCCGGCCCCAGGTCGTGCGCTCCTCGAGCGTCCCGGCGAGCCGCAGCAGGATGTCGACGTCGCGCTCGACCACCGCGGCGATGCCCGGCCGGCGCACCTTCACGACGACCGAGGTGCCGTCGGGCAGCCGGGCCGCGTGCACCTGGGCGACCGAGGCGGCGGCCAGCGGCTCGTGGTCGAAGGACGCGAACGCCTCGTCGACGGGCCGGCCGAGGTCGGCGGCGAGCACCGCGGCCACGTCGGCCCAGGGCACCGGCGTGGCCCGGTCCTGCAGGGCGGTCAGCTCGTCGGCGATCTCCGCCGGCAGCAGGTCGCGCCGGGCCGAGAGGAGCTGGCCGAGCTTGACGAACGTGACACCGCCCTCGTCGAGCGCGTCCCGCAACGACCGGCCGAGGCGGCGACGCGCGGCCGCCGAGGACGGACCGGGCGCCGGGCGGCCGCGCAGGAACCGGCCGAGACCGTGGCGCAGGGCGATGCGCACGATGGCCGCGTACCGCCGGCTGCGCGCGATGCGCCGCCGGGTGCCACGCCATAGTTCCAGGGGCCCGGGGACCGACCCGGTCGGCACCAGCACTTCGAGGATGACCAGCGCGGCCATCGCCAGCAGCGCCGACACGACGATCGCGAAGAAGCCGAGGAGCACGACGTCGCCGCCGCTGACGCTGCGCGGGTCGGCGGGCGCCACCGCGTCGAGGATCGGCGTCGCCAGGACGATGGCGAGGACCGCGGCGAGCAGCGTGCGCACCGGCCCGACCCGCACGCCGAGCAGCCGCCGGATGACCGCCGCGAACAGCAGGACGGTCACGACCATCGTCGGCACGAACAGCAGGACACCGATCGTCGTCTCCACGACGACCGACCCTAACGGGCCGGGCCGACGCTTTATGAACCCGTTTTCGCCGGCTGCAGGACGACCTGCCACGCGCCGGTCACGTGCTCGGGCGTGACCTCGACCGTGACCTGTTCTCCGGGTCGGGCGCTGACGCCGAACCCCGGCTTGCCGTTGCCGTAGGTGCCGTAGCCGCCGGCCTGGTAGTCCCACCACTCGCCGGTGGCGATCTGCACGCCGGACACGCGCACGTGCAGCAGGCCGGGTGTCTGGGATCTCATGTGGATGCTGTCGATGTCCTGCCAGGTGAGCGAGCGTCGGACCGATCGCGTCGGGTCGTCCGGGTCAGACGCGAGGACCACGGCGCCGGCGGCCGCCGGCGGCAGCGGGGCGAGCGACCCGGCCGGGCGGGGCGGCAAGGGGTACTCGTCGAACGGGACACCCTGCCCGACGGCGAGCGCCACGTCGCCCGCCGCGGGCAGGTCGGTGGCGGTGTCCGTGACGGTCAGGACGAAGGTCGCCGGCCGGCCCGGCGCCACGCCGTAGTCGGGCCAGGTGTCGGCGCCCCACCGGGCCGCGCCGGTGCAGGCCCCCTCGGTCAGGAGGTGGCCGTTGACGGTCACCTGGCTGTTGACCGACGCCGTGGACCCGCCGTCGCCGCACCGGGTGAACACCACCAGGTCGAGCGTGGTGGGCACGACGGTCACCTCGACGCGGCGCTCGGGCAGCGCGGCCGACGCCGCGGCGACCACCCGGGCGCCC
>NZ_JBFAIU010000491.1:0-4150 GCF_040654855.1 Asanoa sp. NPDC050611 | reverse complement strand
AGCGCCGGCCCGGTCAGTTCGGTCAGCCCCTGCGGCAGCAGCACCAAGGGCTGGCCGGCCGCTTCCTGCGGATCTATCCCGCGTACGTGGTGGCGCTGGCGCTCGCGGTCGCCTCGAAGTGGCTCGGCGACCTCGTCGACCCGGTCGGCAACCGGATGAACCAGGTCAACGGCCACAACCTGAGCACGAGCCTGTTCCTGGTGCAGGCCTGGTACCCGGACGACGTCACCTATCTCGGCATCAACCCGGTCGCCTGGTCACTCTCCTGCGAGATCGCGTTCTATGCCGCGTTCCCACTGCTCTATCCCCTGCTGCGCCGGCTGGCCGGTCGTGCGCTCGCGGTCGCGGCGGTGGGGCTGGTCGGGCTCGGGCTGCTGATGCCGCTGATCGCACACCTCTGGGTCGACCCGGCGTACCAGCGCTGGTTCGTCTACATCTTCCCCGTGACCCGCGCGGTCGAGTTCGCGCTCGGCATCGTGCTGGCGCTGCTCGTGCGCTCCGGCGCGTGGCGCGGCCCCGGACTGCCGGTGGCCATGGGCCTGTTCGTCGCCAACTACCTGGTCGTCAACCTGCTGCCGCACCAGGTGCGGGACACGGCCGCCGTGCTGGCCACGACCGCGCTCCTGATCCCGGCGGCGGCGACGGCGGACCTGACCGGCGCGCGGTCGGTGTGGCGCCACCGCGTGCTGGTGCTGCTCGGCGACGCGTCGTACGCCTTCTTCCTGGTCCACCTGACGATCGTCACCACCGCGATGACGATCCTGGGCCGCGCGCACGATTACCCCGCGTGGCAGGCGATGTTGCTGGGCGCCGGGTTCCTGGTCGTCTCGTACGCCGTCGCCCTGCCCTTGCACCGCTATGTCGAAGCGCCCGCGATGCGCCTTTTGCGGCGACGCCCGCGCCCGGCGATCCCCGCACCGCGGTCGCCGCAGCCGGAGGGCGTCGGCGTAGGCTAGTCCGATATGGGGAAGGTTGTCGCTGACATCTCCATTTCACTCGACGGCTACGTGACCGCACCGGGCGCCGACCTCGAACACGGCCTGGGCATCGGCGGCGAGGCGATCCACGGTTGGGTGTTCGCCGGCCACCCGGTCGACTCGGAGATCCTCTGTCGCGGCCTCGACGAGACGGGCGCGGTCGTGATGGGCCGGCGCCTGTTCGACTTCGTGGACGGCCCGCACGGCTGGACGGACGAGTTGGGCTACGGTGCGGGCACGGAACAGGCGACAGGCGGTCCGCCGGTGGTCGTGGTGACACACTCGCCGCCGCCGTCGTGGCGGCTGGGCGACCGCTTCAGCTTCGCGACCGACATCTGCGAGGCGGTGGGCCGGGCCCGCCAGGCCGCGGGCGACCGCACGGTCGTGGTGATGGGCGGTGCCGAGGTCGTCCGCCAGAGCGTCCTGCTCGGCCTCGCCGACGAGCTGCGCGTCCACCTGTCACCGTGCCTGACCGGCGGCGGCACGCCGCTGTTCCGCGAGGTCGACCAGCCCACACCTCGCCTACGGCAGCGCGACGTCGTGGTCTCGCCGCACGCCACGCACCTGACCTACGACGTGCTCAACTAGGCCGCCACCGGCGGTGCTGGGTGCGCGGCTCGCCCGCGCGGATGAGGTCGAGGCGCGGGCGGGGGCCGTCGGTGCGGCCGGTCTGTGGCGGCCGGGAGCCGGCCTGCCACGGCTGCGGCCAGCGCGCGCCCGGGCCCGTGTAGCCCTGGTCCGCCGCCGCGTGCAGCGTCCAGTGTGGGTCGTAGAGGTGCGCGCGGCCGACCAGGCACAGGTCCGCGCGGCCGGCCAGCAGGATCGAGTTCACGTCGTCGTACGACGAGATGACGCCGACCGCCATCGTCGCGATGCCCGCCTCGTTGCGGATGCGGTCCGCGAACGGGGTCTGGTAGGAGCGGCCGAAGGCGGGGCGTTCCGCCGGGTCCACCTGGCCGGTCGACACGTCGACGATGTCGGCGCCCGCGTCGGCGAAGGCCCGGGCGACGAGCACCGAGTCCTCCGCGTCGATGCCGCCTTCGCACCAGTCGGTCGCCGAGATGCGCACGCTCATCGGCCGGTCGGCCGGCCACGCCGCCCGCATCGCGGTGAAGACCTCCAGCGGGAAGCGCAGGCGGTTCGCCGGCGTGCCGCCGTAGGCGTCGGTGCGGTGGTTCGTCAGCGGCGAGATGAACGACGACAGCAGGTAGCCGTGCGCGCAGTGCAGCTCCAGCAGGTCGAACCCGGCCCAGGCGGCGCGCCGCGTCGCGGCCACGAACTGCTCCCTGATCTCTGCGAGGTCACGCGTCGACAGCTCGCGCGGCACCTGGTTGACGCCCGGCCGGTACGGCAACGGCGACGGCCCGACCACCTCCCAGTTGCCGTCCGGCAGCGGGTCGTCCATCCCCTCCCACATCAGCCGGGTCGAGCCCTTGCGGCCCGAGTGGCCGAGCTGCACGCCGATCTTCGCCGGCGACCGGTTGTGCACGAACGACGTCACGCGCCGCCAGGCCGCCGCCTGCTCGTCCGTCCAGAGACCCGTGCAGCCCGGCGTGATGCGGCCCGTGGCCGAGACGCACACCATCTCGGTCATCACGAGGCCCGCGCCGCCGAGCGCCTTGCCGCCCAGGTGGACCAGGTGGAAGTCGTCGGGCAGGCCGTCCTTCGCCGTGTACATGTCCATCGGCGAGACGACGACCCGGTTCGGCAGCTCCAGCCCGCGCAGCCGGAACGGCTGGAACATCGGCGGCCGGACCTCGCCGGTGCCGTTGCCGCGGGCCTGCTCGTGCGCGGCGAACCAGGCGTCGACCGCGGCCACGAACTCGGGATCGCGCAGCCGCAGGTTCTCGTGCGTGACCCGGCGGCTGCGGGTCATGATGTTGAACGCGAACTGCCGCGGATGCTGGTCGACGTACTGCCCGAGGTTCTCGAACCACTCCAGGCTCGCCTGCGCCGCCCGCTGCGTCGACACCACGACTGGCCGGCGTTCCGCCTCGTAGGCCGTGAGAGCCGCGGACAGGCCCGCGTTCTCCCGCAGGCACGCGGCCAGAGCCAAGGCGTCCTCCATCGCGAGCTTGGTGCCCGACCCGATCGAGAAGTGCGCGGTGTGTGCCGCGTCGCCGAGCAGCACCACGTTGTCGTGGCGCCACCGCTCGTTGCGGATCGTCACGAACGTGAGCCAGCGGGAGTTGTTGACGTGCAGCGCGGCGTCACCGAGCACGTCCGCGAACAGCTCGCGGACCAGAGCGATCGACTTCTCGTCGGACTCGCCGGGCCGGAACGCGCGGTTCGCGAACGCGTCGAAACCAGCGCGGCGCCAGACCTGCTCGTTCATCTCGACGATGAACGTGCTCGTCTCCGCGTCGAACGGGTAGCCGTGGATCTGCATGACGCCGTGCGGCGTCTCCTTGACGTAGAACTTGAACGCGTCGAACACCTTGTCGGTGCCGAGCCACATGTAGCGGCAGCGGCGCGTCTCCTGGGACGGGCCGAACACGCCGGCGTAGCGGGCGCGGACCGTCGAGTTCACGCCGTCGCTGGCCACCACGAGGTCGTACGACGCCCGCAAATGCTCGACGTCCGGTGCCGGTGTGGCGAACCGGAGGTCGACGCCGAGGTCGCGGCAGCGCTGCTGGAGGATCTGCAACAGGCGCTTGCGGCCCATCGCGGCGAACCCGTGGCCACCGCTGGTCAGCACCTGGCCGCGGAAGTGCACGTCGACGTCGTCCCAGCGGGCGAACTCCCGTTCCATCCGGGCGTAGATCCAGGGGTCGGCGTGCTCGATGCCGCCGAGCGTCTCGTCGGAGAACACCACGCCGAAGCCGAACGTGTCGTCGGCGGCGTTGCGCTCCCAGACGGTGACCTCCTCCGCCACGCCGAGCTGCCGGACGAGCGCGGCGAAGTAGAGGCCGCCGGGGCCGCCCCCGATCACCGCCAGCCTCATGCGGGCTCCACGGTGGACGATCGCTGGCGCAGGACGTACCGCTGGACCTTGCCCGTGCTCGTCCGCGGCAGGCTCGTGATGAACTCGACCGCGCGCGGATACTTGTAGGGCGCGATCTGGCGCTTCGCGAAGTCCTGCCACGAGCGCGGCGAACAGCCGATGGTCGGTGGTGTCCTCGGGATGCCACTGCACACCGATGGCGAACCGCAGCGACTGGTCCTCGACGACC
>NZ_JBFAIU010000490.1:0-4155 GCF_040654855.1 Asanoa sp. NPDC050611 | reverse complement strand
GCTGACCCGCAACGAGGCTGAGCGGTCGCTGTACGCGTCGCGCGCGGCCGAGTCCTGACGTTGTCCACAGGCGTGTGTGCCCGGTCGGCCGGAGTGCCGGCCCGGCTGGTAAGAAGGACCGCATGACCAGCCCCGCGCTCTCCGGCGCCGACGAGGTCGTCGACCTCTGTCGTGACCTGATCCGGATCGACACCACCAACACCGGCGACAACGCCACCTCGGCCGGCGAGCGCGTGGCCGCGGAATACGTCGCGGAGAAGCTCTCCGAGGTCGGCATCGAGGCCGAGCTGCGCGAGTCTGCGCCCGGCCGGGCGAGCCTGGTCGCCCGCATCCCGGGCACCGACCCGGGGCGCGGCGCGCTGCTCGTGCACGGCCACCTCGACGTGGTGCCGGCCGACCCGGGGGAGTGGTCCGTCGACCCGTTCGGCGGCGAGATCCGCGACGGCTACCTGTGGGGCCGGGGCGCGGTCGACATGAAGGACTTCGACGCGATGGTGCTCGCGGTCATCCGCGACTGGCAGCGCCAGGGCGTCCGCCCGCCGCGTGACCTCGTGCTCGCGTTCACCGCCGACGAGGAGGCCGGCGGCGACTACGGCGCGCACTTCCTCGTCGACAACCACCCCGACCTGCTCGAGGGCTGCACCGAGGCGATCGGCGAGGTCGGCGGCTTCTCCTTCACGGTCTCCGAGGACCTGCGGCTCTACCTCGTCGAGACGGCCGAGAAGGGCATCGAGTGGCTGCGGGTGACGGCGCACGGCCGGCCGGGCCACGGCTCGATGATCCACGACGACAACGCGATCACCGCGCTGGCCGAGGCGGTGGCCCGGGTCGGTCGCCATCGCTTCCCGATCGTGCTGACCGACACGGCGCGGGCGTTCCTGGCCGAGGTGGCGGGCCTGCTGGGCATCGAGTTCGACCCGACGGACCCCGAGGCGACGATCAGCAAGCTGGGCCCGATCGCCGGCTTCGTCGGCGCCACCGTGCGCAACACGGCCAACCCGACCCGCCTCGACGCCGGCTACAAGGAAAACGTGGTGCCGAGCCGGGCCGCCGCCACGATCGACTGCCGCACGCTGCCGGGCCAGTCCGAGACGTTCCTGGGCGAGATTCGCGACCTGCTGGGCCCCGACATCGACATCGCGCACATCCAGCGCCAGCCGGCGGTCGAGACGACCTTCGACGGCCCGCTGGTCGACGCGATGTCGGCGGCGCTGCGGGCGGAGGACCCGGGCGCCCGGGCCGTGCCCTACATGCTCTCCGGCGGCACCGACGCCAAGGCCTGGCAGCGGCTGGGCATCCGGTGCTTCGGGTTCGCGCCGCTGCGGCTCCCGCCCGACCTCAACTTCGCCAGCCTGTTCCACGGCATCGACGAGCGGGTGCCGGTGGAGGGCCTGCGCTTCGGCGCGCGGGTGCTCGACCGCTTCCTGCGTACCTGCTGATCTTCTCTCGAGGGATGGTTCGACCATGACCGAAGACCACTCTGCCCTGGACACCGCGCTCGAGGAGGTCATCACCGCCGCCCGCGCCCACCTGGCCGCGGTGAAGGCCGCCGACGGCCGGGTCGACGACGACGACGTGTGGCAGGCGTACGTGACGCTGAACAACGCGTCGTACCACTACGACGAGCTGCTGCTGGACGCCTTCGGTGAGGTGACGCCGTGGGACGTGGAGTCCATCGACCCGGACGAGGTCGAGGGCCAGCTGGGCGTGGCGGCCGGCGGCGAGGGCGAGGGCGGCCGCGACGCCCACCCGCACGTGATCTCCGTCCGCCAGCGCCGCGACTACCGCGTGCCGAGCGTGGTGGCCCTGGTCCGCCGCGCGGAGGAGGCCCGCAGCGAGGCAGGCCCGGACGAGGCCGGCGGCCCGGTCGAGACGGTGGGCGAGGCGGTGCTGGAGCTCCTCCAGGCCGGCGACGGCTCGCTGAGCGCCCTGGACGTCCCGGAGCTGGAGCCCCTTGACGGCGTGGTCATGGTCAGCGAGGTGAACACGGCGCTCGACCTGGAGAGCTTCGAGGAACACGACAGCTCGGGCCCGTTCACCCCGAGCGGCGCCGACCGCCTGGTCGGCCGCCTCGACGAGCACCCGTTCCTGCCGGGCGACCTCGACGGCGAGCTGCCGGGCGACGAGGAAGAGGACGACGAGGACGGCCCGCGCCAGGCCTGACGCCCGCGACCTGGTGGCCTCGCTCCCGCCTGGGAGCGGGGTTGCCCGGTGGGCTGCGGCCTCGACCTTGACCAGGGCCGCGGGTTTGGTGGCAGCTTCGCGCGTGGCCGGGTCCGCGGTGGGTTGGTGGCCGGGTCGGCGGTGGGTTGGTGGCCGGGTTCGTGCGTGGCCGGGTCGGCGGTGGGTTGGTGGCGGGTTCGTGCGTGGCCGGGTCCGCGGTGGGTTGGTGGCGGGTTCGTGCGTGGCCGGGTCCGCGGTGGGTTGGTGGCGGGTTCGTGCGTGGCCAGGTTCGCGGTGGGTTGGCGGCGGCTGTCGCGTGGCCAGATCCGTGGGGGGCTGTTGGCGGCTTCGCGCGTGACCCAGGTCCGATGGGCTGGTGGCGGCTTCGTGTGGCCAGGTCCGCGGCGGGTTGGTGGCGGCTTCGCGTGGCCAGGTCCGCAGCGGGTTGGTGGCGGCTTCGCGCGTGTCCAGGTCGATCGAATGTGTCCGCGACTACCGCGTCGTCCGGGCTTGGTCGGTGGCCGCGACGGCGGTGGCGGTGCGTCATCGGCCGCTGGGTGCGCGTGGGTTCGGAGGCCGAGCGGGCCTCGGCGGTGCTTGGTGCGTCGCCGTGGGCGGCGGCCTATCGCCGGGCGGCTGCGATGCCGTCCGGACCCTCGTGCCGGTGGTCCGGCTAGGCGCCGAGCCGGCGGACCGGTCCGCTAATAGCTGAGGCCCGGCTGCGGCTTGTTGACCAGACGGCGTCGCAGCATCACCTGCCGCGTGCCGTCCCGGAACAAGCGCACCCGGGCCAGTTCCCAGCCGGAGAACTCCGCCTGGATCGCGAGCTGCGCCTCCGCGGTCGACCGGTCGACATTCGGTGGTAACCGCAGGGGCGCGTATTCGTAGTCCATGGCACCTATCCTGCCCACTCCGCGTGCGCGGGCACCAGCCCTTCCCCCAACCGGCTGGGCCGGTCGCACAGGCCCGGCCGCGCGATTCGGGCGGGCGCCGCGCGCCGACCCACTGGTCACTCCGGCACCAGGACCCTGTCACACGTCATGGACCGCATGACGACCGTCGGCGACCCCAGCGCCCGGCCATTGTGGGCCGTCGAAGGCCGCCATCCGGACCGACTCCGGGTCGCTCATCGGCCGGAAGATCGTTTCCAGGTCGGCGGGTGATACCGCCCGTAGTGCCACCTCCGTCACGCTGTCACCATGCCGGGGTCTCCGTGATCTTGCTGTCCTGGCCGGCGCGGTCTTCCGAACCGCGCTGGTTAGGCTGGCGGAATGCAGTCTTGGACCGGGCACGACGTGCCGCGGCTGCCGGGCACCGGTCAGCCTCTCGTGATGTTCGACTCGGCGCGGCAGGGCGCACACCCGACGAGCCCGGACCGGGAGACCGGGGCGACCATGTACGTCTGCGGCATCACCCCCTACGACGCCACCCACCTGGGCCACGCCGCCACGATGATCACGTTCGACCTGGTGCAGCGGGCCTGGCTCGACGCCGGCTACCCCGTCCGGTACGTCCAGAACGTGACCGACATCGACGACCCCCTGCTCGAGCGGGCCGAGCGCGACGGCGAGGACTGGGTCGTGCTGGCCATGCGCGAGACCGCCCTGTTCCGCGAGGACATGGAAGCCCTCCGGATGATCCCGCCGGCGCACTACGTCGGCGCCGTCGAGTCGATCCCCGCCATCGTCGACCGGGTCGTCGAGCTGCTCAACACCGGCGCGGCCTACGTGCTCGACGACGGCACCGGCGACGTCTACTTCGACATCTCGACCACACCCAGCTTCGGGTACGAGTCGAACCTGAGCCGCGACGAGATGCTGGTCCTCGCGGCCGAGCGCGGCGGCGACCCCGAGCGGGCCGGCAAGCGCGACCCGCTCGACCCCTTGCTCTGGCGCGGCGCCCGCGACGGCGAGCCCGCCTGGCCCGGCGGCCCGCGACGGCGACGTCGACGGCGTGCACGACATGCGGGTCGCGGTGCGCCGGCTGCGCAGC
>NZ_JBFAIU010000489.1:0-4246 GCF_040654855.1 Asanoa sp. NPDC050611 | reverse complement strand
ACCGGCGGCAACTCGACCGGCGACGAGACAGAGGGCGGTGGCGGCGGGGCCATCTTCGTACGCGGTGGCCGGTTCAAGGCCGTCGTGTGGGTGGCCGCCGGCCTGCTCGCCGCGCTGGCGGCCGGGGCGGCCGCGGTGACGTTCGCGCCGCCGGACCTGGTCGGGGAGCGCGTTCCGGCGTACGCCGTCTGCGGTGTCGAACTGTTGGCCTTCGCCGGCGTGGCGGCCGCGCTGGTCGGCAACCGGGTCGGCGCGATGCTGCGCTGGTCCGTGCCCGCCTGGCTGGTCAGCCTCGGGCTGCTGGCCGGCCTGCTGCCGGAGCGGGGCGCCTGGCTGCTCGGCGCCGCGATCGGGGTCGCGGCCGCCCGCGCCTTCGCGCCGGCCGTGCGCCGGGACCCGCCCGAGGCCCGGGTGGGCGCCCGGGCGCCGTTCGGAGCCGTCGTCGCGTACCTGCTGATCGGCGCCGGGCAGGCGGGCGCGTTCCTGCTCGTGTGGCGGCTCGTGCCGGGCGACGGCGCCGTGCCACCGCCGGCCACCCTGCCGCTGCTGCTGGCCGTGCCGCTGATCGAGCTCTTCGTCGCCTGGCACGCGACCCGCGCCGCGGCCGGCCTGGACCTCTACGACGACGTCGCCGCCTACCGCCGCCACCTGCGGGTGCTCGGCATCGCCACGCTGGCCGGCCTGCTGCCGCCGCTCGCGATCGGCGCCGCGCTGCTGGTCGCCGCGTTCCGGCTGCCGTACGAGCTGTCCCGGCACCCGGACGCGAAGGCCCTTGTGTTGGCGGGGGCGGCCGGCGTGTTGCTGGCCGGGTCCTGGGCCGCGACCCTGCTGCTGGCCACCCGGGGCCGGCTGCTGCTCGCCGCGCTGCTGGCCGTCGCGCCGGTCGTCTTCGCGGTGGTCCCGGTGGCCGGTTGGCTGGTGGCCGTGCCGGGCGGCGGCGTCGACTCGTTGATCCGGGTGATGTTGCCCGCGACGGTGGCCGGTCTGGCCGCGACGTCGGTGCTCGGCCTCGCCGCCACCGCGCACACCGTCTTCCATCCCGGGAGCTACCGATGATCGAGCTGCCGCGCCGGGTGCCCGGTGCCGCCACCGCCGGGCCGGCGCCCACCACGCTGCTGCCGCTGTACGTGCATCCGCTCGAGGATCCGGACGCGTGGGATCCGGAGGCGCTGGCCGGCACCACCGTGATCGTCAACGTGGCGGACGGGCCGGGCGCCGGCGCGCCGGACGAGTCGTACGCCGAGGCGACCGCCCGGCTCGCGGCCGCGTCCGTGCCGATGCTCGGTTACGTCGACGTCGGCCACTCCGCCCGGCCGATCGCGGACATCCTCGACGACGTCGAGCGCTGGTCCGCGTACCCGGTGTCGGGGATCTTCCTCGACCAGTGCCCCACCGGCGCTTACGGCATGGGTCCCGTGGCCCTGGCGATCAGGGTCGCGCGCCGCGCCGGCCTGTTCGCCGCGGTGCTCAACCCCGGCACGCCGCCGGAGGCGGTCTACCGCGATCTGGGCGTGCCGATCTGCGTGTACGAGGGCTCGTGGGACGACTACCAGGAGTGGGCGGGCGAGGGCGCGCTGCCGGGTGACGGGCACCTGATCCACAGCGTGCCGCCGTGGCAGCTCGAACACGCCCGCCGGGTGATGGCCTGGCGCGGCGCGGGCTTCGGCGTGGTCACGGACCGCTGGATGACCAGCCCGTGGCAGGGCCTGCCCTCCGACTCACCCCGCCCGCTGGCCGTCGTGCCGGGCTGAGCCGAGGTATCGCGGCCGGGGCTGGCACTTGGGGCACGAGAACGACGAGCGGTTCATGAACGACTCGCGGCGGATCGGGGCGCCGCAGCGCCGGCACGGCTCGCCCTCGCGGCCGTACGCGTGCAGGCCCCGGTCGAAGTAACCGCTCTGGCCGTTGACGTCGACGTAGAGCGCGTCGAAGCTCGTGCCGCCCTCGCGGATCGCCTCGCCGAGCACGTCGCGGACGTGGCCCAGCAGGCGCAGCGCGGCCGGCCTGGTGAGGCGGTCCGTCGGGCGGGCGCCGTGCAGCTGGGCCCGCCAGAGCGCCTCGTCGGCGTAGATGTTGCCGATGCCGGAGATCAGCGTCTGGTCGAGCAGCGCCCGCTTGACCTCGGTGCGCCGGCGGCGCAGGCCGGCGACGAAGCCCTCGTCGGAGAACTCCGGGTCGATCGGGTCGCGGGCGATGTGCGCGATCTCGGCGGGCAGTTCCGCGCCGCCCGCGGAGACCGACAGGCCGCCGAACGTGCGCTGGTCGACGAAGCGCAGCTCCGGGTCGCCGTCCTCGAAGCGGAAGCGGATCCGCAGGTGCGTCTCGTCGGGGGTGGCCGCCGGCTGCAGCAGCATCTGGCCCGACATGCCGAGGTGGCCGATGATCGCGTCGCCGCTGTCGAGCGGGAGCCAGAGGTACTTGCCGCGGCGGCGGACGTCGAGCACCCGCCGGCCGACGAGCTGGCCCGCGAAGTCGAGCGGGCCGGGCAGGTGGCGGCGGACCGCGCGCGGGTGGTGCACCTCGACCGCGGCGATCCGCCGGTCGGCGACATGCTTCACCAGGCCGCTGCGGACGGTCTCGACCTCGGGTAGCTCGGGCACCGGGTAAACCTATTCGGCCGCGCTCGGTGCGGCCACCTTCTCCGCCGCGTGGTCGGACAGCTCCTGCCAGGCGGTCTCGGCGGCCCGCTGCTCGGCCTCCTTCTTGCTGCGACCGTCGGCGCCGCCGTAGCGCTTGCCGGCCACGACCACCCAGGCGGTGAACGTCTTCGCGTGATCGGGGCCGGCCTCGTCGATCCGGTACTCCGGGACGCCGAGGCTCAGCGTTGCGGTCAGCTCCTGGAGGCTCGTCTTCCAGTCCAGCGCGGCGCCGCGGCCGGCGGACTCCGCCATCAGCGGGTCGAACAGCCGGTGGATCACCATGGCGGCGGTGTCCAGGCCGTACTGGAGGTAGATCGCGCCCAGCAGGGCCTCCAGCGTGTCGGCCAGGATGCTGTTCTTGTCGCGCCCGCCGGTGGTCTCCTCGCCCTTGCCGAGCAGGAGGTACGGCCCGAGCCCGTCGGGACCGAGGCGGCGGGCCACGTCGGCCAGGGCCCGCATGTTGACGACGCTGGCCCGCAGCTTGGCCAGCTGCCCCTCGGGCAGGTCCGGGTGGTTGTTGAACAGGGCGGTCGTGATCACGACGCCGAGCACCGAGTCGCCGAGGAACTCGAGCCGCTCGTTGGTCGGCAGGCCGCCGTTCTCGTACGCGTAGGACCGGTGGGTCAGCGCCCGTTCCAGCAGCTCGACGTCGAACCCGACGCCGAACGCGGCCTCCAGGTGCGCGACCGGCGGCCTTTTGCGCCTGTCAGTGGTCATGTGGTCACCTCGATCAGGTCGGCGAGCGCCGTCGCGATGCGCGGGATCGCGCGGTTTCGGTGCAGGTTGGCGGCGAGCGCGAGGCCCGACGCCAGGTCGTCCGGGGTCGCGCCGCCGTGGCAGATCACGACGGTGCCGTACACGCCCAGCAGGGCGGCGGCGCGGGGCACGGCCCGGCCGGGCGGCGGGCCGCCGGCCATCGCATAGGCGCCCTCGATGCCCTTGAGCAGGATGTTGCCCGTGAAGCCGTCGGTCACCACGACGTCGGCCCGCTCCCCGGACGAGACGTCGTAGCCCTCGACCAGGCCGACGTAGTGCGCGTCGCCGCCCAGCTTGAGGGCGGCCAGCATCGGGTCGGTGATCCGCCGGGCGCGGTCGCCCTTGCCGGTCTCGTGGCCGATGGACAGCAGCCCGACCCGGGGGCACGGGATCGCGTGGACGGCGCTGGCGTAGGCGGCGCCGAGCAGGGCGTGCCCGGCCAGCGTGATCGGCCGGGCCTCGACCGAGCCGCCGACGTCGAGCAGCGCGACGGGACCCGCGATGGCGGGGATGGTGGCGAGCAGGGCCGGCCGGCGGATGCCCGGCCAGCGGCCGAGGCTGAGCACGGCGGCCGTGACGATCGCGCCGGTGGCGCCGGCGGAGACCAGCGCGTCGGCGGCGCCCTCGGCTACCGCCAGGGCGGCACCGCGGACCGTGGTGTCGGACCGGACGCCGCGCTGCGGTGGGTCGTGCATGGCGACGGCGCCGCGCAGCGGCCGCACCGACGCGCGATGGCGGTCGGCGGCCGGGAGCGCGCCGATGACCTCGTCGGCCACCTCACGGGGGCCGACGAGCAGGAGGCGCAGGTCAGGATCAGCGCTCAACGCTCGCAGAGCGCCGTCAACCACGAC
>NZ_JBFAIU010000488.1:0-4266 GCF_040654855.1 Asanoa sp. NPDC050611 | reverse complement strand
CAAGACCGCCATGTAGAACGTGGCCAGTCAGGGCTTGCTGGTGGCCGCCGCCGGCCTCTACCAGAGCTACGCGACCGCGGCCGAGGACGACGAGACCAGTGGGCTCGCGCTGCTCGCGCCGGCGCTGATCGCGGTGCTGGTCGCCCTGGCCGCCGCCCGCCTGCTGACCCCGTTGGCCGGCCGGGTCGGCCGCCGCGCGCTGCGGTCGGGCCGGGTGCCGGCCGCGCTCGGCGCCACCCAACTCGCCCGCCGGCCGGGCACCCACCGGGTGTTCGCGCTGCTGGTGATCGCCGTCGCGCTGCTCGGCACGGCGGTCGGCGGCTGGACCGCGGCCGACGACAGCCGCGCCGAGCGGGCCCGCCACGAGCTGGGCGCCGACCGCGTGCTCACCGTGCAGGCCCGCAGCCGAGCGCAGCTCGTCGCGGCGGTGCGCGCCGCCGACCCGGGCGGCACGCAGGCGATGGCGGTGGTGCGCAGCAACGACGGGCCGGCGACCGTGCTGCTGGCGGTGGACTCCGCCCGGTTCGCGGCGGTCGCCGACTGGCAGTCGGTGTACGGCGACCTCCCGCCGGCCGACCTGCTCCACCCGCCGGCGCCCGCGCCACTGTCCACTACGGACGGTGAGCTGGCGCTCGACGTGGCCACGAAGGTGCTGCCCGCCCCACTGGCCCCGCTGACGCCCGACGAGCAACCCGGCGGCGCGGCGGGCGGTGCGGCCCCGCCACCGCCGGCGAAGGCGGCCGACCCGATGTTCGTCCTCGTGCACCTGGCGACCGAGGCCGGTGACCAGGTCACCGTGCGGTTCGGGCCGCTGCGTGACGCGCGGGCCGTCTACCGCGCTCCGCTGAGCGGCTGCGGCAGCGGCTGCCGGGTCCTCGGCATCGAGCCGGTGACCCGGAACTTCGCCGGCCGCTCGGTCGTGCCCGATCCCGGCTCCACCGTGACGGTCTTCGGGCTGCGCGGCGGCGCGGGTCCGGTCCTGACGCCCGCGGTGCTCAGCGACGTGACCCGCTGGCGGGCCGGCGTCGGGCGGACCACGGTCGGGCCAAACCTCACCGCCACCGGCGGCGCGCTCACGATCACCGCGGTCCGCGCGGCCCGCGAAGACGACCAGAGCACCCGGGTGTATGTGGTCGACGCGCCGAGCCCACTGCCGGTGGTGACCACGAGCAACGCCTCGATGCCGTCCGCGGGCGATCCGCGGCTGGCCGTGTTCGGCGGCGACGAGGTGCCGGTCCACACGGTCGGCGCGGTCCGTAACCTGCCGACGACGTCCCGGTTCGGCTACCTGATGGACCTCGAGTACGCCGACCGGATCGCGGAGAACCCGGGCACCGTCGACACCCCGCAGGTGTGGCTGGCGCCCGGAGCGCCGGCCGGCATCGTCGACAAGCTGCGGGCCGGCGGGCTGACGGTGATCGCCGACGAGACGGCCGCGAGCGTGACCGACCGGCTCGACCGGGAGGCGCCGCCGGCCGCGCTCCGCTTCCAGCTCGTCGCCGCGCTCGCCGGGCTGCTGCTGACGGCCGGCGCGTTCATCGTGGTGGCCGCGGTCGAGCGCCCGGAGCGGGCCGCCGAGCTGGCCGCCCTGCGGGCGCAGGGACTGCCGCCGCGGGTGGTCCGCCGGGTCGCCTGGGGCGGCTACGGCGGGCTCGCCGTCGCCGCCGTGCTGCTCGGGCTCGGCGCGAGCGCGCTCGCGCAGGCCGTGACCCGCCGGCCGATCCCGCTGTTCGTCGACGGCTGGGACGTCCTGCCGGTCGCCGTCGGTCCACAGTTCCTGCCGCTCGTGATGGCGCTGCTGGGCGGGCTGCTGGTCGTCGGCGCGGCCGGCGCGGCCGCCGCCACGCTGCTGGTCCGGGCCGTCCGGGGCGAGGAGTCCGCGTGATCGCCCTGGTGACCCTCATGCTGACCGCCCGCCGGGTGCAGGCGGCGCTGATCCTGCTGCTCAGCGCGTTGGCCACGGCGGCGGCGGTGGCCGGCCCGGTCTACACGGACGCGGTCGACCGGGCCGCCGTGGTCGCCGAGGTGGCGAACACCCCGCCGGCCGAGCGCACCGTCGCCGTGCAGGCGCCGATCGACAGCACGCAGCGGGACCGGTTCGACTCGCTCGCCGACAACCTGGCCAACCTGCCGCGGTTCAGCACCGTGGTGAGCGCGGTGCTGCCGGTGCTCGGCCTCGAACCCACGGCCGGCGAGATCTCCTGGTTCACCTACCGCGACCGGGTCTGCGAGCACGTCCGGATCGTCACGGGCCGGTGCCTGATGGCGGCCGGCGAGGTGGTGGTCGGCGAGGCCACCGCCCGGCGGCTCGGTGTGGCACCCGGTCAGTCGGTGTCACTCGCCTGGGCCCGTTACGACGAGGTCAGCCGGTCCTGGGTGGTCGCCGGCCGGCCGGCGCCGACCACGATCGTCGGCATCTACCGGCCCGTCGACCGGACGGAGCCGTACTGGGGCCGGTCCGGCTACTTCGCGCCCACCGCGCCGGACACCACCGCGGAGCCCGTCTTCACGGCGCGGCCGTCGGTCGACGCGCTCGAGCACGAGTCCGACAACCGCAGCATCGAGGCGATCCCCGGCCCCGGCGCGTTCGACGCCGACCACCTGCCGGCGCTGTCCGCGGCCCTCGACGAGCTGAGCGAGGACCTGGGCAGCGACGACGAGACCGCCCGGTTCGCGGCGCTCACCGACGAGCTGCCCAAGCTCTTCGATCGCGTACGCGCCTCGGACGCGCTGACCCGCCAGCTCGTGCCGCTCGCCGGCCTCCCGCTGATCGGCCTGTGCTGGCTGGTCATCTTCGTCGCCGTGGCCGGTGCCACCGCTGCCCGCCGGCACGAGCAGGCCCTGATCGCGCTGCGCGGCGCGCCCCGGATCGGCCGGTTCTGGCTGGCCGCGGGGGAGAGCGTGATCGCGATCGCGGTCGGTGCGCCGCTCGGCTACCTGGCCGGCACGCTGGCCACCCGGGCCGTCGCCGACGCGCGGTTCGGCCCGATCCCGGTCTTCGACCTGTCGCCGGCGCCTGGCGCGCTGGTCGCCGCCCTGGTCGCGGTCGCGGGCGCCGTGCTGGTCGGCCTGCTCGCGCTGCGCCGCGACCTGGCCAGCCCGGTCGTCGACCTGCTGCGCCGGGTGCCTCCGCGCGGTGCTGCCTGGCGGACCGCCGCGATCGACGCGGGCGCGGTCGTGCTCGCCGTCGTCGCCGCCGTGCAGCTGCGCGCGTTCGACGGCCAGTTGCTCGGCCTCGGGCTGCTGGTGCCCGGGCTGATCGGGCTGGCGGTCGCCGTGCTCGCCGGCCGGCTGCTCGTCCCGCTGGCGGCCCGGCTCGGCCGCCGGGCCGTCCACCGTGGCCGGCTCGGGCTGGCCCTCGGCGCGCTCCAGGTCGCCCGCCGGCCCGGCAGCCAGCGGCTGTTCGTGCTGCTCGCGGTCGCGGTGGCGGTGCTCGGCTTCGCCACCACGGCCGTCGACGTCGCCGACCGGGCCCGGGCCGACCGCGCCGCCGTCGAGACGGGCGCGGACCGGACGATCCAGGTCGCACCGGTCGACTCCGGTGCGCTGCGCTCCGCGGTGCGGGCGGTCGACCCCGACGGGCGGTTCGCGATGGCGGTCGGCCTGCGCGAGGCGGTCGACGGGCCGCAGGTGCTGTTCGCGGACACCGCCGCGCTGCCCGGCGTCGCGGTCTGGCGCCCGGAGTACGGCGGGTCGCCGACGGACATCGCGGCCGCGCTGCGCCCGCCGGGCGACGAACCGATCGTGGTCAAGGGCGTGGAGCTGGCGCTGACCGTCGACTTCGCGCAACCGACCGCGACGGGCACCGAGCTGCGGCTCACCGCGCTGCTGCGCCCGCTGGCCGGCGGCGCACCGGTGCGGGCACCGAGCTCCCCGATCACGCCGGGCCGGCACACCTGGACGCTGGCCACCCAGGCCTGCGCCGAGGGCTGCCGGCTCGCGGGGATCGAGGCGGTCTACGCGGCGTCCGGCGGCGACGTGGCCGACCTGACGATCCTCTCGCTGGGCGTCCGTGCCGACCGGGCGGCGCCGTTCACCGACCTGGTGCCGGCGTTCACCACCGAGCGGTGGCGGGGCAGCGACGACGCCAAGCTGACGGCCGAGGAGGGCGGGGTGCATGTGGTCGTGCCGGGCGCGGTCATCCAGCCCCGGCCGACGGTGCTCGTGCCGGCCGGCACCCCGACCGACGTGCCGGTGCTCAGCGGCGGCGCCCCGTGGCTGACCACCGACGAGTTCATGAACGCGCTCGACGAGAACCTGGCCCGC
>NZ_JBFAIU010000487.1:0-4282 GCF_040654855.1 Asanoa sp. NPDC050611 | reverse complement strand
GTGCCGCGTGCCACGCGCGCGTGCCGCGTGCCACGCGCGCGTGCCGCGTGCCACGTGCGCGGGCCGACACGGCGCGGATCCGTCGAAGCTCGCGGCCGCGAGCCGCCGCGCGGAGCTGACGCCAGTCGGCGCGGTGGCCGCCCGCCGTGCGGCGCGGCCCGGGTGGTTACCACGCGGCGGCCCTGGGCCGCTCTGACTGTCTCGCTGCGTCTCATGGATGGAGGTGGTTGATGGCGATCGCATATGAATGGCGTGGGGCTTTCGACAACGCCGAACTCGAGGCGTTGCACGCGGCAGGCTTCGGCCACGCCGTGACGGCGGACGACTGGTCGGCGCGGTTGCACCGGCACAGCCTGGGTTGGGTCTGTGCCCGTGACGCCGGAGAGCTCGTGGGCTTCGTCAACGTGGCCTGGGACGGAGGTGCACACGCCTTCGTGCTGGACACGGTCGTGGCTGATCTCGCGCGTCGGCACGGAGTCGGCGCCCGGCTGGTCGGTCTCGTCGCCGAGCACGCCCGCCTGGCCGGCGTCGCCTGGCTGCACGTCGACTTCGAGGACCACCTACGCCGCTTCTACCTCGACGCGTGCGGTTTCCGGCCGACCGAAGCCGGCCTGATCGCTCTCTCAGAGCACTCAACCGCCTAACGTCCCGGGCGGACAGCAACCAACCACCGGGCCGCCGTGCCGAAGACTGCGGTGGGTCCGTCGTCGCGCCAGACCTCGGGCGTTAGCTGAACGATCTCCCGAGCCGGTTGGTCAGAGGCGGAAGTCCAGGTCCGGCGTGACGGTCTGCGTGTCCATCTGGGCCTTCTGCAGCCGCCCCGAGTAGTCCCAGTTCAGCGACTGCCACCGGGTGAACTGGTCGAGTACCCACACGCCCGACTGGCGCGAGCCGTTGCCCGACCGGCCGTTGCCGCCGAACGGTAGGTGGGCCTCCGCGCCCGACGTCGAGTTGTTGACGCTCACCATGCCCGCCGAGACGCCCGCGCGGAACGCGAACGCCGAGCGCGGGTCGTTCGTGTAGATCGACGACGACAAGCCGTAACCCGGGGCGTTCGCCAACTCGATCGCCTCGTCCAGCTCGCGGTACGGCATCACCCCGACGATCGGGCCGAAGGTCTCCGTGCGGAACAACTGGTCGTCCGGGCGCACGCCCGCGACCAGCACCGGGTGGTAGAAGAGGCCCGCCGCGGGGTCGCCGGCGAAGCCGGCGCGTGGGTTGTCGGCCGTGATCCGACCCGTCCGGCCGCCCGAGCCGAGCACGCGGTGGTGCGACCCGATCCAGCCCAGGTAGTCCTCGTAACGCTCCGCGAACCGGTCCGCCAGCAAGGGTCCATAGAGGACGTCGTCCCGCATCGGGTCGCCGATCACCGCGTCCGACAGGGCCTTGCCGAGGGAGTCGACGAACGACTCGTACACCGACTCGTGCACGATCGCCGTGCCCAGCGACGTGCAGCGCTGGCCCGCCGTGCCGAAGCCGCCGAACAGCGCGCCCTCGACGGCCAGTGACAGGTCCGCGTCCGGCGTGACCACCATCGGGTTCTTGCCGCCCAGCTCCAGGCACGGCGTCTGCAGGTGGCGGCCGGTCAGCTCGCCGATCCGCGCGCCGACCGCCGACGAGCCGGTGAAGCCCACCTTGTCGACCAGGCCCGCGTCGAGCGCGCCGGAGAGCCCTTCATAGGTCGCGGCCCCGTCGGCGTCGACGACGTCGAAGACACCGTCGGGTACGCCCGACCGCCGCACCAGTGCCGCCAGCGCGGCCGCGCTCGCCGAGGCGTACTCCGCCGGCTTCCAGACGACGGCGTTGCCGCAGAGCAGGGCGGGCACGATGTACCAGGACGGCACCGCGACCGGGAAGTTGCCCGCCGTGATGATCGCGGCGACGCCGACCGGCACGCGGAACGTGAAGAGCTGCTTGTCGGGCATCTCGCTCGGCACCGTCTGTCCGTACAACCGACGCCCTTCGCCGAGGAAGAAGTCGCAGGTGTCGACGATCTCCTGGACCTCGCCGCGGGCCTCGCTGATCGGTTTGCCGATCTCGCGGGTGACGAGGTGCGCGAGCGTCTCGAAGTTGGCGCGCACTAGCCGACCCAGGTTGCCGATGACCTGCCCGCGGACCGGCGCGGGGACCGCGGCCCACCCGCGCTGCGCGGCGCGCGCGCTGCGACAGGCCGCGATGAACCCGGCAGCGTCGGCCAACTGCACCTCCGCGACCACGTCGTCGAGCCGGGCGGGGTTGACGGAACGGTAGGTCGTCATACCCACACCCTAGATACCTAGCCTTGGTACGGCGGCAGCCCCAGGCCGGACCGGATCGCGTTCTGGACGGTGGCCGGGCCTGGGCGGGCGTCGACGGTGAGGACGTACTCCTTGCGGCGGAACAGCTCGAGCACCGGCTCCGTCTTGCCGTAGTAGTCGCGCAGCCGCGAGGCCAGCGCCTCCGGGGTGTCGTCGTCGCGCGGGACCAGGTTGCCGCCGCAGACGTCGCACTTGCCCTCGACCTCCGGGCGGTCGGAGATCAGGTTGTAGTCCATGCCGCAGTTGGCGCAGAGCCGCCGGCTGAGCACGCGCTTCTGCACGTCCTCGTCGGGCAGGTCGAGGTGGATCACGCCGTCGATGTCGTAGCTCTCCAGGAAGAACTCCGCCTGGCGCACGTTGCGCGGGAAGCCGTCGATCAGGAAGCCGTAGTTCCAGTCGTGCTGCTGCAGCCGGTCGCGCACGATCGACTCGACCAGGTCGTCGCTGACCAGCTCGCCGGCGGTCATCGTGCGGCGTACCTGCGCGCCGATCTTCGTGTGTTGCTGGACATGCCAGCGCAGGATGTCGCCGACGCTGATGTGGGTCAGGTCCAGGTCGCGGCGCATGAGGGTGCTCTGGGTGCCCTTGCCGCTGCCCTGCACGCCCATGATCACGTACTTCCGCATGCGAAAACGTTCCCACCCCCGCGGGCGGCCTGCCAACCGATTCCCGTGATCAAAATCTTGGAACGAACCATTCCGTTCTGCTACAGTGAAACGGAACGGAACGTCACGCTCCGACTCAGTGGAGGAACCGCCATGCAGCCCTACCGCATCGACGTCGCCGAGGCCGACCTCGACGATCTCCGCGAGCGGCTCACCCGCTCCCGCTACCCGTTCGCGCTGCCGGGCGCCGAGTGGTCCCGCGGCGTGCCGGTCGACTACATGCGCGACCTGGCCGCCTACTGGGCCGACGGCTACGACTGGCGGGCCGCGGAGCGCCGGATCAACGAGTTCCCGCAGTACACGACCGAGATCGACGGCCAGCGGGTGCACTTCGTCCACGCGCGCTCGCCGGAGCCGGGCGCCCTCCCGCTGGTGCTCAGCCACGGCTGGCCGGGCTCGATCGTCGAGTTCCTGGACGTGATCGGCCCGCTCACCGACCCCCGCGCACACGGCGGCGACCCGGCCGACGCCTTCCACGTGGTGATCCCGTCGATCCCGGGCTTCGGCCTCTCCGGCCGGGTCGCGGAAGCGGGCTGGGACAGCCGCCGGATCGCGCGCGCGTTCGCCGAGCTGATGCGCCGCCTCGACTACGAGCGCTACGGCGCCCAAGGCGGCGACTACGGCGCCTTCATCGCGCCGGACCTCGGCCGCGTCGACCCCGACCACGTGATCGGCATCCACGTCAACGCGGCGACGCTCGGCTTCATCCCGTTCGGCGAGGTGCCGGAGGAGGAACAGGCCACGATGACCGACGCGGAGCGGATGCGGCTGGGCCGCCTGGCCAACTACATGCAGGACATGAACGGTTACTTCCAGATCCAGGCAACCAGGCCACAGACACTGTCGTACGCCCTGGCCGACTCACCGACCGGTCAGCTCGCCTGGATCGTCGAGAAGTTCCAGGAGTGGACCCACGGCGGCAAACTGCCGGAGGACGTCATCGACCGCGACCACATCCTCACGAACGTGATGCTCTACTGGCTGACCAACACGGCCGGCACGTCGGCCAACCTCTATTACGAGAGCATGCACAGCGGCAACTGGCCAACCCCGAGCGGCGTGCCGACCGGGGTGGCGGTGTTCGCGGAAGACGTCTCGATCCGCCGCTACGCGGAACAGACGAACAACATCACGCACTGGACGGAGTACGACCGCGGCGGCCACTTCGCGGCCCTCGAAGCCCCTGACCTGTTCGTCGACGACGTCCGCACGTTCTTCCGCACGGTCCGCTGACGCCTCGCGCCGCTCGAACCGGCGCTGCCGACCGGTGGCCGCGGCGGTGCCGACGGGGGCACTGCCGCGGCCAGCGCGCGCGGGGCG
>NZ_JBFAIU010000486.1:0-4304 GCF_040654855.1 Asanoa sp. NPDC050611 | reverse complement strand
CGTGGACGCGCAGCCGGGGAAATGGCATGCGCAGATCCGGTTCGACCCGGGCGGCATGCAGATCGAGGCGGCGTTCCCCGAGGCGGACGCCGGCCGGCTCGCCACCGGGCAGGCCGCCACCGTCACGCTGCCCGACCGGCCCGGCACGCCGCTGCACGCGACCGTCGTCCAGGTGGACCCGGTCGGCACCAGCGACGGCACGCTGGTCACCTTCAGCGCGCGGCTGGCCTTCGAGCAGGCACCCGGCGACCTGCTGGTCGGCCAGAGCGCCGCGGTCCGGGTCACGATCGCGTCGCGCCCGAATTCGCTGCGGGTGCCCAGCACCGCCGTGCGCGCCGACGGATCGGTGCTGGTCCGCACCGCCGCCGGTGACGCGCGAACCCAGGTCCAGGTGGGCCTGCGCGGCGACGCGTACACCGAGATCATGGCCGGACTCATCGACGGTCAGGAGATCGTCACAGCTTCTTCCTAGCGCGTTCCCAGGCAGTTCCGAGCGTCGAACCGTAAGAGATACGGTGTGCCACCACGACCGACCCGGGTGCTCGTCGTCGACGACGAGCCCAACATCTGCGCCCTGCTCTCCGCCACGCTCCGGCTCGTCGACTTCGACGTGCGGGTCGCGGCCGGCGGCTACGAGGCGCTGACCGTCGCCGAGGACTTCGCCCCGGATCTCGTCGTGCTCGACGTGATGCTGCCCGACCTCGACGGCTTCGAGGTCGCGCGCAAGCTGCGGTCCGGTGGCGGGCCGGGCGTACCCGTGCTGTTCCTGACCGCCAAGGACGCCGTCGAGGACCGGATCTCCGGACTCACGGTCGGCGCCGACGACTACGTGACCAAGCCGTTCAGCCTGGAAGAGGTCGTGCTGCGGATCCGGGCGATCCTGCGGCGCAGCCACGCGGCGAGCTCGGAGGCCGGCGTCCTGCGCTACGCCGACGTCGAGCTCGACGAGGACGCGCACGAGGTGCGCCGGGCCGGGCGGCTGGTCGACCTGTCGCCGACGGAGTTCAAGCTGCTGCGCTACCTGCTGGTCAACGCCGGCCGGGTGGTCAGCAAGGCGCAGATCCTGGACCGGGTGTGGAGCTACGACTTCGGCGGTGACGGCCGGATCGTCGAGTCGTACGTGTACTACCTGCGCAAGAAGATCGACGCCGCCGGACCCGCGCTGATCCACACGGTGCGCGGCGTCGGCTACGCGCTGCGGTTGCCCCGGGAACAGGAATGAACCCGCCGCGGCTCCGGCACTGGCGCCGCTGGACGCTGCGGGCCCGGCTGGTCGTCGCGGTCGCCACGCTGAGCGCGTTCGCGCTGCTGGTCGCCAACGCGATCGGCCTGACACTGCTGCGCCGCAACCTCACCGACCGGGTCGACGAGCAGCTGCACGCGATGGGCCAGGCGGCCACCCAGCGCCGGACCTGGGACGGTGTCCTTCCGCCACCGCCGAACCCGATGTATCCCCGCGGCCGGCTCGACGCCGACCGCGCCTTCGTGTTCGTGCCCGCGGAGGGTGGCACGCCGCTGTTCTCGGTGCCCGACGGGGTGCCGGCGCCGCGGCTGCCGGGCTACGGCGACCTCGTGGCGCGGGCCGGCGGTGAGCCGTTCACCGTCGGCGCGGTGGACGGCACGATGTCGTGGCGGGTGCTCGTGGTGGCCCGCCAGGACGGCAGCCTGGCCGTCTCGGGCGTGTCCTCAAGGCCGTGGATGCCACCGCGGACCTGCTGCTCGCCATCGACGTCGCGGTCATGCTGGTGGTGCTGGCGCTGCTGGCGGGCGTCGCCGCCCTGGTCGTGCGGATGGGCCTGCGCCCGCTGACCCGGATGGAGCGCACCTCGGCCGAGATCACCGCCGGCGACCTGTCGCTGCGGATCCGCGACGCCGACCCGCACACCGAGCCCGGCCGGCTCGGCATCGCGCTGAACTCGATGCTCGACCGGATCGAGGCCGAGGTCTCCGCGCGGACGACCTCGGAGCGGCGCCTGCGGCAGTTCGTCGCGGACGCCTCGCACGAGCTGCGTACGCCGCTGACCTCGATCCGCGGCTTCGCGGAGCTGTACCGGCGTGGGGGAGCGGTGCCCGGCCAGCGGCTCGACGAGATGATGGCCCGGATCGAGTCCGAGGCCGCCCGGATGGGCCTGCTGGTCGAGGACCTGCTCCTGCTGGCCCGGCTGGACCTGCAGCGGCGGCCGGAGCGGCGGCCCGTCGACCTGCTGGCGATCGCGGCGGACACGATCAGCGACGCGCACGCCCGGCAGCCGGACCGCCTGGTGGAGCTGGCGGCCCTGGGCGGCGCGGCCGACGCGCCGTTCGAGCCGGTGACCGTGCTGGGTGACGAGCACGGGCTGCGCCAGGTCGCCACCAACCTGGTCGCCAACGCGCTGCAGCACACGGCGGCGCCCGCGACCGTGATCCTGCGGGTCGGCCGCCACCGGCCCGGCGCTCCGGCTCAACGGCCCTCCGCCGCGGTCGGCGACGTGCCCCTCGACCGGCCGCTGGCCGTGCTGGAAGTGGCCGACACCGGGCCGGGCGTGCCCGCCGAGCACGCCGAGCGGGTGTTCGAGCGGCTCTACCGCGCCGACCCGAGCCGCAACCGGCGCAGCGGCGGCTCGGGCCTCGGGCTGTCCATCGTGGCCGCGATCGTCACCAGCCACGGCGGGCGGGTGGAGCTGCACGGCCGGCCGGGCGCGGGCGCCACGTTCCGGGTGCTGCTGCCGGAGGACGGCCGGGTTCCCAGCGGGCCCTGAGCTGGCTCGGTGCGGGCTTTGAGGCGCGGCCACCAGGCTGGCGCGCATGCCTGTCCGCCTCCGCCCGGCCTGGTTGGTCAACGGGCTGCTCGCCGCCGCCGTGGTCGCGGGCGGCCTCTGGGTGTACTCGTCGTTCGCGCCGGCCGAGGCCAGCACCGCCGGCACCGCGGGTGGCACCACCCGCACGGTCCCCGTCGGCCGGGGCACGGTCACCAAGACCGTGTCGGCGTCCGGCTCCGTGCGCAGCACGTCGACCGCGACCGCGTCGTTCGGCACCACCGGGACGGTGACCTCGATCGCGGTCACGGTCGGGCAGCGGGTGGCCAAGGGCGCGACGCTGGCGACCGTCGACGACACGGCGGCGAAACGCCAGCTGGCCGCGGCGGAGGACGACCTGGACGCGGCCCGGGACGCGCTGGACCGGGCGCAGGACGCGCACGCCGACCCGGCGAGCGCGCAGGACCAGGTCGACCAGGCCGAGCGGGACGTCGACGCGGCGCAGGACGCGGTGGCCGGCACCGTGCTGAAGGCGCCGATGGCCGGCACGGTGACGGCGGTCGACGGCACGCTCGGCGGCCCGGCGTCGGGATCGTCGTCGGCCGGATCGACGTCCGGCTCCGGGTCGAGCCGGTCCGGATCCACCGGTTCGACCAGCTCGAGCGCGGGTTCGGGCTTCGTCACCATCGAGGACCTGAGCCACCTCGAGGTGACCGCGTCGGTGGCCGAGGCGGACGCGACCAAGCTCCGCGCGGGCCAGCCGGCGCGGGTCACCTGGAACGCACTGCCGGACGCCCGCGCCGACGGCACCCTCGCCGCGGTGGGCCCGACGGCGACGACCAGCGGGGACGTGGTCACCTACGGCGCCACCGTGCGGCTCGGCGCGCTGCCGGACGGGGTCCGGGCCGGGCAGACCGTCGAGGTGGCCATCGTGGTCGGCGAGAAGGCGGACGCCGTCACCGTGCTCCCGGCCGCGATCACCAGCGCCGGCGGCCGGCACACCGTCACCGTCGACCAGGACGGGCAGCACGTCAGCCGGGACGTCGAGATCGGCCTCCAGGGCGACCAGGCCACCGAGGTCACCGCCGGCCTCGAGCCGGGCGAGCAGGTGGTGGTCACGATCCCCACCAGCGGCGGCAACCAGAACGGTGGCGAGTTCCGGTTCCCCGGTGGTGGCTTCTCCGGCGGCCCGGCCGGGGGAAGCGGGTTCCGCGGCGGCAACACCGGCGGCCGGCAGGGGGCCGGCCGGTGACTGCCGCGGTGCTCGACGTCCGCCGCGTCGGCAAGGTCTACGGGACCGGCACGACCGAGGTCGCGGCGCTGCGGGCCGTCTCGCTCACCGTCGCGCGCGGCGACTACGTCGCGGTGATGGGCGCCTCGGGCTCGGGCAAGTCCACCCTGATGAACATCCTCGGCTGCCTCGACGTGCCGACCAGCGGGCGCTACCTGCTCTCCGGCGTCGACGTCGGCCGGCTCGGCGACCGTCAGCTCGCGCTGCTGCGCAACCGGCGGATCGGCTTCGTCTTCCAGTCGTTCAACCTGATACCCCGGATGACCGCGCTGGCCAAC
>NZ_JBFAIU010000485.1:0-4348 GCF_040654855.1 Asanoa sp. NPDC050611 | reverse complement strand
GGGACGCCATGCTGGCCGGCCGCTCCGGGGTGAGTCCGCTCACCCAGGAGTGGGCCGGCCAACTGCCGGTCCGGATCGCGGCGCAGCTCGCGGTCGACCCGATCCACAAGATCGACCGGGTCAAGCTGCGCCGGCTCGACCGCTCCGAGGCGATCGCGCTGATCGCCGCCGGTGAGGCCTGGGCCGACGCCGGCCTGGCCGACTCCGGGCTCGACCCGGAGCGGCTCGCGGTCAGCATCGGTTCCGGCATAGGCGGCGCGACCACGCTGCTCGCGCAGGACGACATCCTGGAGGCGTCCGGCCCGCGCCGGGTGTCGCCGCACACGGTGCCGATGCTCATGCCGAACGGCCCGGCCGCCTGGGTCGGGCTGGAGCTGAAGGCGCGGGCGGGCGTCCACTCGGTCGCCAGCGCGTGCGCGACCGGCGCGGAGGCGATCGCCCTCGGCCTCGACATGATCCGCGCCGGCCGCGCCGACGTGGTCGTGGCCGGCGGCACCGAGGCCGTCATCCACCCGCTGCCGATCGCCGGCTTCGCGTCGATGCGGGCCATGTCGACCCGCAACGACGACCCCCAGAAGGCATCCCGGCCCTGGGACAAGGGCCGCGACGGCTTCGTGCTCGGCGAGGGCTCCGGCGTCATCGTGCTGGAGCGGGCCGACCACGCCGCCGCGCGCGGTGCCCATGTCTACGCCCGGCTGGCCGGTGCCGGCCTGACCTCGGACGGCTACGACATCGTGCAGCCGCACCCCGAGGGGCAGGGCGCGATCCGCGCGATCGCCATGGCGATCAAGGACGCGGGCGTCGCCAAGTCCGACATCGTGCACGTCAACGCGCACGCCACCTCGACGCCCGTCGGCGACCTGGCCGAGATCGCCGCGCTGCACGCCGCGCTCGGCGACCACCCGGTGATCACGGCGACGAAGTCGATGACCGGGCACCTGCTCGGCGCCGCGGGCGCGCTGGAGTCGATCGCGTCGATCCTGGCCATCCGCGACAGCATCGTGCCGCCGACGATCAACCTCGACGACCCCGACGACAAGCTCGACATGGACGTCGCCGCGCTCAAGGCGCGACCGATGGACGTGCCGGCGGTGATCAACAACTCGTTCGGGTTCGGCGGGCACAACGTGGCTCTGGTGTTCACCCGCGGGTGACCTCGGGCCTCATCGGGGGGATTTGATGACCAGGAGCAGCGCGCTAGACGATCATGCGGTCGTGGACTACCGGGACCCGGAGGTGCGACTGCGCGCCCTGTTCGACGACGGCACGCTGCGCCTGGCCGCCCCGCGGGACGACTCCGGGGTGCTCTACGCCCGGGGCGAGATCGACGGCACGGCGGTGGTCGCCTTCGCCACCGACGCCACCCGGATGGGCGGCGCGATGGGTTCCGAGGGTTGCCGGCACGTCGTGGACGCGATCGACACCGCGGTCCGGGAACGCGTGCCGGTGCTCGGCCTGTGGCACTCGGGCGGCGCGCGGCTGGCCGAGGGCGTGGTCGCGCTCGACGCCGTCGGCCAGGTCTTCGCGGCCATGGTGCGGGCGTCCGGCCGGGTCCCGCAGATCTCCGTCGTGCTCGGCCCCGCGGCCGGCGGTGCCGCCTACGGGCCGGCGCTGACCGACGTCGTGGTGATGAGCGGCGCCGGCCGGATCTTCGTGACCGGCCCGGAGGTGGTCCGCAGCGTCACGGGCGAGCAGGTCGACATGGAGCGCCTCGGCGGCCCCGAGCCGCACGGCCGGCGCTCCGGCGTGGTGCACGTGACGACCAAGGACGACGACTCCGCGCTGGTCGAGGCGCGCCGGCTGGCCGCGCTGCTCGGCCACCAGGGCCGCATCTCGCCGGTCGACGTGGCCACCGACGACCCCGAACACGACCTCACCGGCACGATGCCGGCGGCGGCCAACCGGGCGTACGACGTGAAGCCCGTGGTCCAGGCCCTGCTCGACGAGCCCGGCGTGGAGCTGCACGCCAGGTGGGCGCCGAACATCGTGACCACCCTGGGCCGGTTCGGCGGGCGGACGGTCGGCGTCATCGCCAACAACCCGCTGCGCCTCGGCGGCTGCCTGGACGCGGCGAGCGCCGAGAAGGCCGCCCGCTTCGTCCGGATGTGCGACGCGCTCGGCGTGCCGCTGATCGTGCTGGTCGACGTGCCCGGCTACTTGCCCGGCCTCGGCCAGGAGTGGGACGGCGTCGTGCGCCGCGGCGCCAAGCTGCTGCACGCGTTCGCCGAGGCCGTCGTGCCCCGGGTGACCCTGGTGACCCGCAAGGCGTACGGCGGCGCGTACATCGCGATGAACTCCCGCTCCCTGGGCGCCACGGCGGTGTTCGCCTGGCCGACCGCGGAGATCGCCGTGATGGGCGCGTCCGCGGCGGTCAACGTGCTGCACCGCAAGAAGCTCGCCGCGACTCCGCACGAGGAGCGCGAGGCACTCCGCGCGCAGCTCGTCGAGGAGCAGGTCAAGGTCGCCGGCGGCGTGCAGCGGGCGCTGGAGATCGGCGTCGTCGACGACGTGATCGAGCCGGGCGAGACCCGCCGCCGGATCGCGGAGGCGCTGGCCGCCGCGCCGGCCGCGCGCGGGGCGCACGGCAACATCCCGCTCTGAGGTCAGCCGCGGTTGCGCGGGTGGTTCCTGGCCACGCGCTCGTTGCCGCGCCGGTAGTTGCCGGTCCAGCGGGCCATCACGCCCTGCGGGTCGGCCTCGACCTCGGCCAGGAACTCCGCGGCGCGGCCGCCGCGTAGGGTGGTCGCCGCCCGGCCGTGGTGGAAGATCACGACGGAGCCGTCGGCCCGCTCGTCGTACGAGAATCCGTGTGCCGCCGGCATGTCGGGCAGCGTAATAGGGTGTGTGCCGTGGAAGCGACCGAGATCCGCAAGCTCGCCGCGCTGGAGGACCGCCACTGGTGGTACGCCGAGCGCCGCGCGCTGCTGGCCCGTGCGCTGCGCGGGCTCGGCGCCCCCGGCGCCGCGCTCGACATCGGCGCGGCCGGCGGCGGCAACACGCGGGTCCTGCGCGCGCACGGCTGGCGGCCGGTGGCGCTCGAATACAGCGCGGAGGGCGCGGAGGTGGCCCGCGAGCGTGGGCTGTCGGTGATGCGGGCCGACGGCCGGCACCTGCCGGTCGGCAGCGGCGCCCTCGACCTGGTCACCGCGTTCGACGTGCTCGAGCACATCGACGAGGACCACGAGGCGGCGGCCGAGATCCGGCGGGTCCTGCGGCCCGGTGGCACCGCGCTGATCGCCGTGCCCGCGGACATGAAGCTCTGGTCCGCCCACGACGTGGCCGTCGGCCACGTCCGCCGGTACGACCGGGCCGGGCTGCGGGACGTGGTCAAGAAGGCCGGGCTGGTCGTCGACGAGCTGTGGAGCTGGAACGTGCTGCTCCGACCCGTCGCCGCCTGGCGCCGCCGCAGGTCCACCGGCAGCGACCTCGACGACATCGCCGCACCGGTCAACCTGGGCCTGCGCGCGGTGGTGGCCGCCGAACGCTATCTTCCGGTGAAGTCCTTGCCCGGCGTCTCGCTGATGCTGCGCGCCCACCGCCCCGGTTAGGAGAGGTTGTCCCCGTGCTGGCCCCGCTGAAGAACCTGCTCGGCAACGTCACGATGTACGTGGCCCTGCAGAAGGCGCTCGGCTCCGACCGGCTGCGCTACCGCTGCCTCGACGAGCTCGACCTGCGCGACGGCGACACGGTGATCGACGTCGGCTGCGGGCCGGCCTACTACTTCGACCGGCTGCCGAAGGTGACCTACTTCGGCTTCGACACCTCGGAGCGTTACATCGCGCACGCGACGGCGCGGTACGGCTCGGAGCGCGCCTCCTTCTCCACGGAGGTGTTCGGGGAGCGGCACCTGGGCATCATCCCGCCGGCCGACGCGGTGCTGCTGCTCGGCCTGCTGCACCACCTGTCCGACGACGACTCGCGGTCGCTGCTGCGGGTCGCGTCGCGCGCGCTCGCGCCCGGCGGCAAGGTGATCGCCGTCGACACCTGCTACGCGCCCGGCCAGGGTCGCGTCTCGAAGTGGATGAGCGACAACGACCGCGGTGAGCACGTCCGCGAGCCGGCCGGGTTCGAGGCGCTGGCCCGCGAGTCGTTCGCCGACGTGTCGGGTGAGGTGGTCGACGACGTCACCCGGGTGCCGTCCAGCTTCTGGATGATGCGCATGGCGAGCCCGCTGCACGCCCAGGTCTGAGCCGGGCAGGATGCCCGCATGCGGCGCGTACACCTGGAAGCGGCCGAGGACCACGTCCAACGGCTGGCGCGGGAGGGCGACCCGCTCGGCGCCGTCAAGGAGCTGATCTGGAACGCGCTCGACGCGGACGCCACCCGGGTCGACGTCGTGCTGCACCGC
>NZ_JBFAIU010000484.1:0-4351 GCF_040654855.1 Asanoa sp. NPDC050611 | reverse complement strand
GCTCCGTGGCGAGCACGAACACCGCCGCCGCGGCGGTCGCGGCCACCGCCAGGCCGCCGCTGAGCCAGGCCCGGACGCTCGCCCGGGTGCGCCGCCGCCGGGTCCGCGACCGGATCGTCGCCAGCGCGTCCGGCGCGACGTCCACCGTGGCCGCCTCCGCCTCCAGCGCCCGCCGGATCGTCTCCTCAGGGGTCATCAGAGGTGCTCCAGGATCGGGCGTAGGGCGGCGACCGCCCGCGCCGCGTGGCTCTTGACCGCACCGCGGCTGACGCCCATCGCCTCCGCGATCTCCGCCTCGGACAGGTCGGCGTAGTAGCGCAGCACGATCGCCTCCCGCTGCCGGGCCGGCAGGCGGCGGATCGCGGCGACCACCGCGGCCTGGGTGAGCAGGTCGATCGCGCCGGCCTCCGCGCTCGGGGCCAACGGCGGCGGGTGGCTGGCGGCGAGATGCGCGTCGACCACCCGCCGGTGCCGCAGCGCCGACCGGCAGCCGTTGACCACGGCGACCCGCAGGTACGCCAGCGCCTTGTCGGGGTCGCGGAGCGTGTGCCAGCGGGCGTGCAGCCGGACGTACGCGTCCTGGACGATCTCCTCGGCGGCGCCGCGCTCGTGCAGCAGCAGGCTGGCCAGCCGGACCATCGGGCGGTAGTGCGCGCCGAAGAGATGGGTGACCGCCGCGTCGGCGTCCCATTCGGTGTGCGGTCGGTCCGCCATGACCCTCCCGGGACGTGGCACCGTCAGCTCGGCTGGCACGTCACGATGACGCGCCGGGCGCTCATCCGGTTTACCGCTCCTCCGGAAGAGACGCCATGGGTCGAATGTCCAAATTCCCGACCAGTGTGATAGGGAACTCGATGGACGTACACCGACCTTTCTCTAAGCTGTCCCCCATGTCCAGGCGAGCCACTCCTCTCGCGGTCGTCGCAGCGGCCGCTCTGCTAACCACCCTCGCGGCCTGCGCGCCCGAGGAGACGCCCGAGCCGACGGGGTCGGCCGCGGCGACGTGCACCAAGGACTCCCTACAGACGGAGACCGCGGGCAAGCTGACGGTCGCCACCGACGACCCGGCCTACGAGCCGTGGGTGGTCGGCAACAAGCCCGAGTCCGGCGAGGGCTTCGAGTCCGCCGTCGCCTACGCCGTCGCGGAGCAGCTCGGCTACGCGAAGACCGACGTCGCGTGGACCCGGGTGACGTTCAACAACGCGATCGCGCCCGGCCCGAAGGCCTTCGACTTCGACATCAACCAGTTCTCGGTCACGCCCGAGCGGCAGCAGGCGGTCGACTTCTCGTCGCCGTACTACCTGGTCCGGCAGACCGTGATCGCGCTGAAGTCGTCGAAGATCGCCAACGCGAAGAGCGTGGCCGACCTCAAGGCCGCGAAGCTCGGCGCCCAGGTGGGCACGACCAGCTTCCAGGCGGTCAACGAGCTGATCAAGCCGACCGCGCAGCCCCAGGTCTACAACACCAACGACGACGCCAAGAAGGCGCTGGAGAACGGCCAGATCGACGGCCTGGTCGTCGACCTGCCGACCGCGTTCTACATCACCGGCGCCGAGCTCGACGACGGCAAGATCGTCGGGCAGCTGCCGCAGGTGGGCACCCCGGAGACGTTCGGCCTGCTGCTCGACAAGGGTTCGCCGCTGACCAGGTGCGTCAGCGAGGCGGTCGACAAGCTGCGCAACGACGGCAAGCTCACCGAGCTGGAGCAGAAGTGGCTCGCCGAAACGGCGGGCGCCCCCGAACTCTCGTGACGCGGTTGGCCGAGGGCCCGTCCCAGGTCCAGCTCGACCGGATCGCCTGGCGCCGCCGCCAGACGGTCCGGTCGATCCTGGTCGCGGCCCTGTCGACGGCCGTGCTCGGCGCGCTGCTGGTGTTCGCGATCACCGGCGCGCCCGGCTGGGACCGGGTCCGGCAGTCGTTCCTGGACCCGTCGATCGCGGCCGACGCGCTGCCCGACGTGCTGCGGGGGCTCTGGCTCAACATCCGGCTGCTGATCTTCTGCGCGCTCGGCTCGCTGGCGCTCGGCCTGGTGATCGCGCTGCTGCGTACCCTGCGCGGCCCGGTCTTCTTCCCCGTGCGGGCGCTCGCGGTCAGCTACACGTACACCTTCCGGGGCCTGCCCCTGATCATCGTGATCTACGTGCTGACGCTCGGCGTCCCGGGGCTGCGGCTGCAGGGGATGCCGTCGGTGCTGGTGCTCGGCGGTGCGGCGCTGGTGCTCACCTACTCCGGGTACATCGCGGAGGTGTTCCGCGCGGGCATCGAGTCGGTGCACCCGAGCCAGATAGCGGCCGCGCGGTCGCTCGGGCTGACCTACCGCCAGGCGATGCGGCACGTCGTGCTGCCGCAGGCGGTCCGGCGGGTGGCGCCGCCGCTGCTCAACGACACGGTGGCGCTGCAGAAGGACGTCGGGCTGGTGTCCCTGGCCGGACCCATCGACGCGGTACGCGCGGCGCAGATCGCCACCGCCGAGCACTACAACTACACGCCGTACATCGTCGCGGGGGTGCTGTTCGTGTTGCTGGCCATCCCGCTGATCGCGGTCACCGACTGGGTGACGCTGCGGGCCGCTCGCCGGCAGGCCGGCCGATGAGCGAGGTGCTGTCCTGCACCGGCGTGCGCAAGGTCTTCGGTGCGACCGTCGTGCTCGACGGGCTCGACCTGAGCGTCGCCGAGCACGAGGTGGTGGCGCTGATCGGGGCGTCCGGCTCGGGCAAGTCGACGCTGCTGCGCTGCGTCAACCTCCTGGAGGAGCTGGACGACGGCATGATCCACCTGGACGGCGAGCACATCACCGATCCGCGGATCAACCCCGATCTGGTCCGCCGGAAGATCGGCATCGTGTTCCAGGCGTACAACCTGTTCCCGCACCTGTCCGTGCTCGACAACATCACGCTGGCGCCCGTGCGGGTGCACAAGCGGTCCCGCGCCGACGCCCGCGAGCAGGCGCTGTCGCTGCTGACCCGGATCGGCCTGGCGGACAAGGCGGACGCCTATCCCGACCGGCTCTCCGGCGGCCAGCAGCAGCGGGTCGCGATCGTCCGGGCCCTGGTCAACTCGCCGCGGCTGCTGCTGCTCGACGAGGTGACGTCGGCACTGGACCCGGAGCTGGTCGGCGAGGTGCTCGAGCTGATCCGCGACCTCAAGCGCGACGGCATGACGATGGTGCTGGCCACGCACGAGATGGACTTCGCCCGCCACGTCGCGGACCGGGTCTGCTTCCTCGACGCGGGCCGGATCCTCGAGCAGGGGCCGCCGGCGCAGGTGCTGGACGACCCGGTCGAGGCGCGCACGCGGCAGTTCCTGCGCCGGCTGGCACCCGCGTGAGCCGTCCACCGCTGGCCCGCATGCTGGCCGACGCGCAGTCCGGCGTGCTGCTGTTCGCGCTCACGCCGCCGCGCCGCAGCGCCACGGTCGAGCGCGTCAAGGAGATCGCGGAGGTCACGCTCGACCGGCTGGCGCCGCTGGACCTCGACGGGCTGGTCCTCTACGACATCGACGACGAGTCGGACCGCAACCCGGCCGAGCGCCCGTTCCCGTACCTGCCGACGCTGGACCCGGCCACCTACTACGCGTCGCACCTCGGTGGCTGGGACCGGCCGGTGGTGATCTACCGCTGCGTCGGCAAGTACGCGCCGGCCGAGCTGGCCGACTGGCTGAGCGGCTGCGACGCCGGCCGCGTGTCCAGCGTCTTCGTCGGCGCGTCGTCGGGCGACAAGCCGGCCCGGACCGACCTGCGGGAGGCCCAGGCCCTGCGGCAGGAGCTGCGGCCGGACCTGCCGCTGGGCGGTGTGGTGATCAGCGAACGCGACGACGAGCACCTGCGGATGCTGGCGAAGCAGGAACGGGGCTGCACGTTCTTCGTCTCGCAGGTGGTCTACGACGTCAACGAGACGAAGAACCTGGTCTCGGACTACTTCTACGCGTGCGCGGCCCGCGGCGTCGCACCCCGGACGGTCGTGTTCACGCTGTCGCTGTGCGGGTCGCTCAAGACGCTGGAGTTCCTGGGCTGGCTCGGCGTCGAGGTGCCGCGCTGGCTGCGGAACTCGCTGAGCAACGCCGGCGACACGCTGGCCGAGTCGTACCGGCAGACCATGGCGATCGCCCGCGACCTGGCCGACTTCTGCGCTCACCTGGGCATGCCGTACGGCTTCAACGTCGAGAGCGTGTCGATCCGCCGGGCGGAGATCGAGGCGACCACCGACCTGGCCGCCGAGGTGGCCGCGCTGTTGCGGGGCTAGGTCCCGCGATTTCGGCCCGGGGCCCGCGCCGGGGCTCGTACGTTCCAGGCATGGTCTTGTCCTACGAGGCGGTCGGGCGCGGCCCCGGCCTGGTCCTGCTGCACGGCACC
>NZ_JBFAIU010000483.1:0-4361 GCF_040654855.1 Asanoa sp. NPDC050611 | reverse complement strand
GCGCACCGGCTCGGCCTGGTCTTCACCGGCTGGGGCCTGCTGGTCGCGCTGTTCAGCGTCTTTTTCGCGCCGCGGCTGCAGGCCCGGTTCGGCACGGCCAAGGTGCTCTACGTCAACCTGGCCGCGCTCGGCGTCGTGATGGCGGTGATCGGCGCCGGCGTGTCGACGCCCTCGGCGGTGATCGTCGCCGTGATCGTCAGCGGCGCGTTCATCGGCATCAACAACACGCTGACCACGCAGGCGGTCATGCTGGTCGCGCCGGTCGAGCGCCCGGTCGCCTCGTCGGCGTACGGCTTCGTCCGGTTCATCGGCGGCGGCCTCGCACCGTTCGTCGCCGGCAAGCTGGCCGACGCCTGGTCCCTGTCGGTCCCGTTCTACCTGGGCGGCGTGACGTTCGTGCTGGCCATCGCGGTGCTGGCCACCGGGCACCGGCTGCTCGGCGAGGCGGAGCGCGGCCTGGCCACGCCGGCGCCGGCCGCGCGCCTCGAGCCCGTGGGCCCGACCGCCGCCGGCCGCCCGGTCGTCGTGGCGGTCGGTGCCACCCCGGACGCCCCCGCCACGGTCGACGCCGCGGCCGGCGTCGCCCGCGACCGCGGCGCGCCGCTCGAGGTCGTGCACGTGCGGGAGACCGTGGTGGTCGAAGAGCTGGCTGTCGACCCGGAACCGCTCGAGTCGGCCCGGGCCGCGCTCGCCGCCCACCTCGACCGCCTCGCCGCCGCCGGGATCGCCGCGAGCGGTCAGCTCCTGCACAGCGTCGGCGACCACGCCACCGCGGCCCGGGTCCTGGCCGCGCACGCGTCCGATGTGGACGCCCGCACGGTGGTCGTCGGCCCGTCCCCGCGCGGCCCGGTGGCCCAGTTCACCGACGGCAGCTTCACGGCGGCTCTGACCGCGGCCGCCACCGTCCCCGTGCTCCTGCTACGCCCCGACGAGCAGCCGCGCGAGCTGACCCCGACGGCGCTGGCGGAGCTCAGGCCTCGATGAACTGGTAGTCCATGCGGATCCGCCCGTCCGGCTCGAGCAGGAGCACCTCGAGTCCGACGGCCGCCACGGTGCCGTCGGAGCGGTCGACCATCTCCCAGCGGAACTTCAGGGCGTCGTGGACCCGGGTTCCGGTGTCCTGCGGCCGGAACAGGTACCGGCCTGGTGCGACGAACTCCTCGTACGCCTTCGTGACGCGGGATTCCAGCTCCGCGTGGCCGTGCGCGGTCAGTCTCGGGGTGACCCCGAAGCGGTCCGCCACGGTGCGGACCTCCTCCGGTGGATGCATCTGGTGTGTGCCGTCGGCGCTCCACAGCTCACCGACCAGGGCGCGGCGGCGCTGCGCGTCGGGCTCGTTCCAGACCGCGATGTAGCGGTCGGCCAGGTCTGCGTGTGTGTCCATGGGGACGACGGTGCCGCGCGCCACGGCATGGCGACAATTCCCCGCGGGGAATGGCGGACCGCCCGCCGGGCGGGGTAGACCGGTGGAGTGGGCGAGGATTTCCCAGCGGCGTTGCGCGGGTGGCGCTCCCGGCGGCGGTTGAGCCAGCTCGAGCTGGCGGCCCGGGCGGGCACCACCCAGCGGCATGTCAGCTTCCTGGAGCGCGGGCGGTCGGCGCCGGGCCGGCCGTTGGTCGTGCGGCTCGCGGAGGCGCTGGAGGTGCCGCTGCGCGAGCGCAACCAGCTGCTGCTCACCGCGGGCTACGCACCCGCCTACGCGGACGCGCCGCTGGGCGATGCCCGCTACGCGGCGGTGCGGGACGCGCTCGAGCGGGTGCTGCGTGGCCATCTGCCGTACCCGGCGATGGTCGTCGACCGCTACGCCCGCCTGGTCTCGGCCAACCGCGCGTTCTGGACGCTGACCGGGGACGCCGCCCCCGAGCTGCGCCAGGAACCGGTGAACGTGGCCCGTCTGCTGCTGGATCCCCGGGGTCTGGCACCCGCGATCGTCAACTTCGCCGAATGGGCGCGGCACGTGGTCGACGCCATGCGCCGCCAGGCCGACCACACGCCGGATCCGGCGCTCGACGAGCTGGTCGCCTCCCTGGAACCGTTGGTGCCCCCGGCCGCCGAGCGGCTCGGTCCCGACCACGTGGGATTCGCCGTGCCGCTGCGGTTGCGCCGGGGTGACGGTGAGCTGCGGCTGATGACGACGCTGGCGCACTTCGGTACGGCCGTCGACGTCGCGGTGTCGGAGCTGCGGCTGGAGGCCTTCCTGCCCGCGGACGACGCGACGGCCGAGCTGCTGGCCGACCTGGACCGGGCGGCGGCTTCTAGACTGCGGCAGTGAGGATCGGGGTGCTCGGGGCCGCGCGGATCACGCCGGCGGCGTTGGTGCGGGCGGCGCAGGCCGTCGACGGTGTCGAGGTCGCCGCCGTCGCGGCGCGGGACCGCGGGCGGGCGGCCCGGTTCGCCAAGCGGCATCGCATACCGACGGTGCACGACTCGTACGACGAGCTGGTCGCCGATCCGAGCCTGGACGCGGTCTACGTGCCGCTGCCCAACGGCCTGCACGCGCGGTGGACCCTCGCCGCGATCGCGGCCGGCAAGCACGTGCTGTGCGAGAAGCCGTTCACCAGCAACGCCGCGCAGGCCGTCGCGGTGCGGGACGCGGCCGCCGGCACCGGGCTCGTGGTGATGGAGGCGTTCCACTACCGCTACCACCCGCTGGCCCGGCGGATGGCCGGCGTGGTGCGGGAAGGCGAGCTGGGCGCGATCGAGCGGGTCGAGACCTCGATGTGCTTCCCGCTCCCCCGCTTCCGCGACATCCGCTACCAGTACGACCTGGCCGGCGGCGCCCTGATGGACGCCGGCTGCTACGCGGTGCACTGCCTGCGGATGCTCAGTCCCGGCGAGCCCGTCGTGACCGCCGCCCAGGCACTCCTGCTGCGCCGGGACCCGCGGATCGACCGGGCGATGACGGCCGACTTCACGTTGCCCGGCGGCGGCACCGGCCGCATCCAGGCGTCGATGTGGTCGTCGACGCTGCTGCGGATCCGCGCCCGGGTGGTCGGCACGCGCGGGACGATGTCGGTGTTCAACTACGCCACACCGCAGCTGCCGTCCCGGTTCGCGCTGGCCGTCGACGGGCGGCGGCGCCAGGAGCGGTTCGGCGGCGAGCCGACGTACGTGCACCAGCTGCGCGCGTTCGTCGCGGCGGTCGACGGCAGGCGGACCAACCTCACGCCGCCCGACGACTCGGTGGCGACGATGTCGCTGATCGACGCGATCTACTCGGCCGCCGGGCTGCCCCTGCGGCCCTGACGCGCCCGGTGGGCGGCGACGCGGACCCGGCTGGCGCACGTCGCGCAGCAGAACCGCCGGGTCGGCCCCGATCCCGTGCGCAGCAGCGCGTCGCGGCAGTCCTGCGCTCCGCATCGCCCGAGCGCCTCCGCACCGTGCTCGGCGACCAGCAGGGCGAGACCCATCGAGCCCGACGCGGCGAGCCAGCCACCCCAGTTCGAGTCGGGCGCGTCGACGTGCAGGTGCAGGGGCACGCCGGCGTGCGCGACCAGCCGCGGCCGGGCGTTGCTCGCCAGCATCGCGTTGAGCCGGTCAGCCAGTGCCGTCTCGTCGGGCGCGGCGTCGAAGACGGCGTTGAACGCGTCCCGGGCGGCCAGCGCGTCGCGCAGGTCCGCCTCGTCGGCGTCGACGGGCTCCGGCTCGTCGTGGGCGCGCAGCAACGCCGCGAGATCGCCGGGCGTGCCGAGCAGGTCGGGGTGCCGCTGCCCCGGCGCGGTGTTGGCGAGCGCGGTCGCGAGGGCGGCCCAGCGCGAGTATCCGAACGCGGTCACGACTGTTACGGTACTCGACATGCAACCCGTTACAGCACCGACCCGCCTGCTCTTCGCCGCGACGGGCGCGCGGCTGGCCGACGAGGCGGCCGGCGTGGCGGTGGCGCTGCACGTGGTCGCCCGCACCGGCGATCCCCGGCTGGCCGGGCTGGTCGTCGCGGCGTTCGCGCTGCCCACGCTGGTCACCGGCCCGGTGCTGGGCGCGCTGCTCGACCGGCTGCGCCGTCCGCGCGGGCTGTTCCTGGCCAACCTGGTCGCCCTGGCCGGCGCGCTCGCGGGCATCCTGCTGCTGGCCGGCCGCGCGCCGGCCGCGGTGCTGATCGGCCTCGGGCTGCTGGCCGGCGTGACCGCCCCCGTGCTGACCGGTGGCTTCAGCGCGCTGGTGCCCCGCCTCGCGGCCCCCGGTGGGCTGCCGCGCGCGAACGCCGCCGACACCGCCAGCTACGACGTGGCCGGCCTGGGCGGCCCCGCACTGGTCGCGGTCATGGCCAGCGTGGCCGGTGCGGGCCCGGCGCTCGCCGTCACGGCGGCGGTGAACAGGCGCTCGGCCTGCGCGTTCTCCGCAGGGGCACCGGTGATGGTGAT
>NZ_JBFAIU010000482.1:0-4363 GCF_040654855.1 Asanoa sp. NPDC050611 | reverse complement strand
GGTCGGCGAGCTGTCGACCGTCCGCCTGCTGGCCGACGCCGCCGTCCAGGACGCCAACGCGACGATCGCGCCGTTCCGCACGATCGTCCCGCCGCCACCGGCGCCCGCCGGCCTGGAGGAGGCGTTCGGCGACCTCGAGTCCGGTCAGCGGTGGCTCGACAAGGCCGACGACCAGCTGCGCAAGGCCAACGCGGAGTCGGCCACCCGGCATGCGTCGAAGGCGTACGACAGCGCCCGCAACGTCCTGACCCGCTTCGACATCACCTACACCGGTGACCGGGACGGCGACGGCATCGAGGACGGTGTCGAGCTGCGCTTCGGCGCCAGCCCGCTGCTGGCCGACTCCGACGGCGACGGGCTCACCGACAAGTTCGAGATCTACGAGCTGACGCCGTGGACCCTGCCGAACAACGCCGACACCGACGGCGACGGCGTGCCGGACGGGCAGGAGGACCAGGACTCCGACGGCCTGACCAACCTGCGCGAGCAGGAGCTGGGCACGTCCCCCACGGAGAGCGACACCGACGGCGACGGCGTCAGCGACGGCATCGAGGTCAGCCGCGGCACCAACCCGCTGGTCGCCGATCCGCGCAACGACCCGCCGCTGGGCGGTGGCGCGCCGCCGATCGTGCCGACGCCCGACGAGACCGACACCGACGGTGATGGGCTGACGGACGTCGCCGAGGGCGACGTGCTCACCGACGAGAACAACGTCGACAGCGACGGTGACGGGCTCTCCGACGGCACCGAGGTCAACGACTGGGGCATCAACCCGCTCAACCCCGACACCGACGGCGACTCGCTGCGCGACGACTACGAGACCGTCCACGTCGAGGACCAGGGTCTCGACCCGGGTCGCCCGGACGAGCAGGTCAGCAAGTGGACCTACGTCACCGACTTCCTGCTGGGCATGTTCGCCGGCGACTTCTCACCGCGCGACTCCATGGCCTGGCTGGCCGGCAACCTGTGCTCGGGCGGCCTGAGCGCGATCCCGGTCGTGGGCTGGATCCTCGGCGGCCTCGCCGACCTGCGCGACACCATCGCCGGGCTCATCCACGGCGACTGGGTCAGCGCCGGGCTCAGCATCCTCGGCGTGGTGCCCTACGTCGGCGACGCGATCGCGATCCCGGGCAAGGCCGCGCGCTTCGTGGTGCGCTTCGCCCACCGCATCGACGACACCCTGCGGTTCGTCACCAAGTACGACAAGATCCCGGACGCCGTCAAGGACGTGGCCCTCGACCTGATCCTGGGCGCGACCTACGACTACCTGACCGCCGGCGACGACACGCTCGCCGCCCGGCTGCTCGCCGCCAAGTCCCGCTTCAGCGACAAGGACATCCGCGACCTGTCGCGCGGTGACCGCACGAAGTGGAAGGACATCGAGGACGCCATGAAGGCGCCCAACCACACGGCCGGCGACCCCATCCCCGCCCAGTACAACTGGCGGGACGGGGAGAACGCGGTGGCCGCCCTGCTGCAGAACTGCACCAAGAACGTCAAGGTCGTCACGCCGGGCTACCCCCGGGCCGGGTCCAAGTGGCGCAAGCCGGACTGCATCGAGACGGACGCGACCACGGGCGACGAGGTCTTCCACGAGGTCAAGACCGGCGTGCCGACCTGGACGGAGAGCCTGATCGACGAGTGCCTCAAGGACGCGTGGATCGTGACACCGGCCGGCAAGGCGGCCCACGGTCACCAGAACGTCACGAAGGTACACTGGCACTTCGTCGCGCACGCCGGCTTCAACAGCATCGGCATCCACCCGCCGCTGCTGCAGTGCCTCAAGGACAACAACATCGAGTTCACGATCCACGCACCGAGCGGACCATAGATGGACCTGGGCATCGTCCCGGACAACACCGAGCTGAGCAGGGCGGCCACGGTCGCCCTGCTCGGCCGTGTCCTGGGCGACCAGCCCGACCTGCGCGAGCGGGTCGCCACCGGCGAATACGCCGAGCTGTCCTGGACCGGCGACCGGATCAGCACGCAGTGGTTCGTCCACCCCGGCGACACCGGGATCCGCGAGCTGGTCGTGTCGGTCTTCGACCAGCATCCGCTGGACCCGGCGGCGGCGTTCCGGGCCGAGGTCGCGCCGATCGTGTCGGCGTTGCGGGAGCTGGCGCGCACGGCGGGCGCGCGGCTCGTCGTCGAGGAGGTCGACTTCGCCGACGCCCCGCTCGACGTGATCCTCGACCGCGTCGCGCCGGACGTCGACAGCACCCTGCCGCCGGGCATGGTGCGCGGCACCGTCACCGGCACGCCGGACGAGTTCCTCGAGCGTTACCTGGCCGCCGGCGACGGCCGCCTCGGCTGGCTGGGCGCCGAGTCGCAGGTGGACCTCGACTTCTCGCGGGATAGCCTCGCGGCGGTGTGGGCCTGGGCCCTCGACCGCCTTCGGCCGCGCCCGGCCGACGCGCCGTTGGAGAAGGTGGCCCTGGACAGCGGCTTCTTCCAGCGCCCGACCGACGCGGTCCTGCCGATGTGGTACGGCCGCCACGCGTCGATGGCGCCCTCCGGCTGGTCCGACGACTCGCTGCGGATCATCGACGCGGTCGCGTTCTACGCGCTGGAGTGCGTGCGGCACGCGGTGCCGGGCACGGCGTGGCGGGTCGGCCACCAGGCCGAGTGGGGCTACCGCTACGAGGGCCTGCCCGTGCTGGGCGGTCGCGGCGCCGACCTCGAGCCCGTGCACGAGCTGATCCCGCTCGCGGGCCGCCTCTACAAGCACCTGCGCGGCGACCCGACCGTGCCGACCGGAGCGGACCTCAGCGGCTGGTACGACAACGCGGTGAGCGCACGGCGCTAGGGCACGACGACCTCGACGAGCCCGGTATCCACGTCGTAGACGAGCCCGGAGACCAGCACGCCCGGCGGCATCGCCTGCTTCATCAGCGCGACGTCGATCGTGACCGACGCGTACGGGTCCATGACGGCCTTGGCGTCGAGGTCGCCGACCGGGATCTCGAAGAAGTCCGTCAGCAGCTCCGGGTAGGCCGCCAGATCCCGGATGCCGCAGTCGGTGTGGTGCAGCACGACCAACTGGCCGCCGGGCTGCGGCCGGCCGTGGCTGCGCGCCTCGCCCACCTTCGCCAGCATCGCCCACGAGCGCAGGGCCGTGGGCGTGACGCGACCACCCACGTTGCGCATCACCACGGCGTCGCCGGCCGCGAGGCCCAGCACGTGGCTCGGATCGACCCGCGGGTCCACGCAGCCGATGACCCGCAGGTTGCCGGTCGACAGCAGGGACAGGCCGACGAACGCGCCGCCGGCGGCGAACTCGGCGTTGCGCCGGACCAGTTCGGCCGTGTCGATCACGCTCTTCAGCGTGCCACGCCTCCCCAGGTCCTGCCGGTAATGTCCAAGAAATGGTGGACGCGCGCTGGCGGGCGATGACGGTCGCGCTGATGGCGGCGTTCATGACCCTCCTCGACGTCAGCATCGTCAACGTCGCGCTGCCGTCCATCCAGGACGACCTGGGGCTCAGCTCGGGCGGCCTGCAGTGGGTCCTGTCCGGATACGCGCTCGCGTTCGGCCTCGTGCTCGTCCCGGCCGGCCGGTTCGGCGACGCCCACGGGCGGCGCCGGCTGTTCGTGCTCGGCCTGGCCGGTTTCACCGTCGCCAGCGCGGCCGCCGGCCTCGCGGAGAACGAGCTGTGGCTGGTCTTCGCCCGCCTCGTCCAGGGCGTCTCCGCCGGCGTGGTGAACCCGCAGGTGTCCGGCCTCGTCCAGCAGATGTTCACGCCGCCGGAACGCGGGCGGCCGTTCGGCGCCCTCGGCGCGACCATCGGCGTCTCGACGGCGTTGGGGCCGCTGCTCGGTGGCGCGATCATCGCGATCGCCGGCGCCGAGACGGGCTGGCGCTGGATCTTCTACATCAACGTCCCGATCGGCGTGGTGGCGATCGTGCTCGGCCTGCGGTGGATCCCGGGCCGCACCGGCGAGCGCGCGCCACGGCCGGGCGTCGACCCGCTCGGCGTCGTGCTGCTCGGCGCCGGTGTCGCGCTGGTCCTGCTGCCGCTGGTGCAGCAAAGGCAATGGCACGGACCGATCACCTGGATCCTGATCGTGGCCGGGCTCGCGGTCCTCGGGACGTTCGTCGCCTGGGAACTGCACCAGCTGCGGCGCGGCGGCACGCCGCTGGTCGACATGGGGCTGTTCCGACGCCGCTCGTACGCCCTGGGATCGCTCCTGGCCCTGGCCTATTTCGCCGGGTTCACGACGACCTTCTTCATCTTCACGCTGTTCCTGCAGAACGGACTCCGCTACTCGCCGCTGGTTCTGCCCGACGGGCGGCGTCATGTCTTCGCCCAGTTCGGAGCCGGCACGTTGCGTGGCGTGCATACACACCTGTCGCGGTTCATGGT
>NZ_JBFAIU010000481.1:0-4365 GCF_040654855.1 Asanoa sp. NPDC050611 | reverse complement strand
GTTACAAGTTCCATCACATCGACACGACGCCGCTGGAACCCATCGTCGAGCGGTGGCTGAGGAAGGGATCACGATGAGGATCAACATCGCCAGCGTCATGGTCGACGACGAGGAGAAGGCACTCCGGTTCTACACCGACGTCCTCGGTTTCCAGGAGAAGACCAACGTGCCCGCCGGCGAGCACCGGTGGATCACCGTCGTCTCGCCCGCGGACCCGGACGGCGTCGAGCTGCTTCTGGAACCCGCCGGTCACCCGGCCGCCAAGCCGTTCCGGGAGGCGCTGGTCGCCGACGGCATCCCGTACACCTCCTTCGCGGTCGACGACGTCCAGGCGGAGTACGAGCGCCTGCGCGGCCTCGGGGTCACCTTCACCCAGGAGCCGACCGAGATGGGCCCCGTGACCACCGCGGTGCTCGACGACACCTGCGGCAACCTGATCCAGATCGCCAAGCTGGCCGCGTAACCCGGATGCGCATCGAGAACCGGCTGGCCGACCTGGGCCTCGAGCTCCCCGCGCCGATCCAGCTTCCGCCGGGGGTCACGCTTCCCTTTCCCTGGGTGCGCCTCTGGAACGGTCGCGCCTTCGTCTCCGGTCACAGCCCGCTGCACCCCGACGGCTCGATGGCCGGGCCGTTCGGCAAGGTCGGCGCGGACGTGACGGAGGCGCAGGCCTATCAGGCGGCCCGCCTGACCGCTCTGGCGATGCTGTCCAGCCTCCGCGTCGCCCTGGGCGACCTCGACCGGATCACGGCCTGGCTGCGCGTCTTCGGCATGGTCAACGTGGCTCCGGGCTTCACCGCGACGCCGGGCGTGGTCAACGGCTTCTCCGACCTGATCCTCGAGCTGTGGGGACCCGACGCCGGCACCCACGCGCGGTCAGCGGTCGGCCTGGCCGAGCTGCCCTTCCGCATCCCCGTGGAGATCGAGGCCGAGGTCGCCTACGAGTGACACCGGGTTCGCCCAGCAGACCGCGCGCAGCCACTCGTCGCCGAGGTCGAGGCGGGCCAGCCCGTCGAGCTGACGGGCGTACGCGTAGGGGATGTTCGGAAAGTCCGACCCGAGCAGCACCTTCCCGGCCAGGCCGAGGTCGCGCAGGCGCGGCAGCGCCGAAACCGGGAAGGGCCGCTCGCGGTCGAAGAAGTCCGTGAACACCATGGTCGTGTCGAGCGCGACCTGCTCGTACGCCTCGGCCAGCGCGAGGAACTCGAGGTACTCGGGCGCGCCGAGGTGGGCGATCACCGCGCGCAGCCGGGGGTGCCGCGCGAGCACCTCGCCGAACGGACCCGGCCCGGTGTGCCCGTGCGCGACCGGACCCGACCCGGCGTGCACGATCACCGGCAGGCCGGCCTCGGCGAGCAGGCCCCAGACGCCGTCGAGCAGCGGGTCGGCCGGATGGAAGTCGGCGACCTGCAGGTGCAGCTTGAACAACCGGGCACCACGCTCGATCGCGGCCCGGGTGTAGTCGAGCGCGCCCGGCTCAGGGAAGAACGTCGCACACGGCACGCACCCGGGCGTACGCGCGGCGAAGTCCAGCGTCCACGCGTTGAGGTCGGCCGCCATCCCGGGCCGGTGGGCGTACGCGAGCGCGCCGAACATCCGCACGCCCATCCGCCGCAGGTGCGCGACCCGCTCGTCGTCGGACCACTTGTAACGGATCGGCCACGGCATCCCGACGAGCGGCCCGGCCTCGTCGAAGTGCGCCCACACCCGCCGGAGCATCCGCGCGGGCAGGAAGTGGGTGTGCACGTCGGCGAGCCCGGGCAGCCCGAGCTCCTGCCAGAACCGCGGCACGTCCTCATCGGTGGCAAGCGCGGCCGGCATCAGGCCAACCTAGTCCCAGCGGGTCCCCGCCGGGATGCGCAGGGTGGTGTTGATGCGGTTGAAGAAGTTGGTGATGGCGATCAGCAGCACCAACGCGCCGCGCTGGCGCTCGTCGAAGTGCTTCGACACCGTGGCCCAGATCTCGTCGGTGACCGCGCCCGGGCGGTCGGCCAGGCGGGTGGCCGCCTCGGTCAGGGCCAGCGCCGCCCGTTCGGCGTCGTCGAACAGGGAGTTCTCGTACCAGGCGGACACGGCGTGCAGCTTCTCGTGGCTCACCCCGGCCTTGACGGCGGCCGTCACGCCGGCGTCGACGCAGGCGCTGCAGCCGTTGATCTGGCTCGCCCGCAGGTGCACCAGCTCCAGCGTCTCCCGTGGCACGCCGGCCGCGTACACCTGCTGGTAGATCTGCTGGACGCCGGCCGTGATGTCGGGCCGGCTCGTGGCGTCGTGGACCCGGGTCGTCATGGTTCCTCCAGGTAGCGGTGGTTGGATCGCCACTACGACGGCCCGCGAGCGCGGCAGGTAACGCCGTTACCTTTCCCGCGGCCGACGCGTCGTGGTGGTGGACACCACGGAGGAGAGCCATGACCGACGAGTTCGAGACGCACCGTCCCTACCTGCACGCGATCGCGTACCGCATGCTCGGCTCGCACGCCGACGCGGACGACGCGGTCCAGGAGGCGTGGCTGCGGCTCGCGCGGACCGGCACCGCGGAGATCGCGGACCTGCGCGGCTGGCTCACCACCGTGACGAGCCGGATCTGCCTCGACCTGCTCCGGCGCCGCAAGGTCCGCGGCGAGGAGGCGCTGGAGCTCGACATCGACCCGCGGCCGGCCGAGGACGGCGATCCGGAGGCCGAAGCGCTGCTCGCCGAGTCGGTCGGGCTCGCGCTGTACGTCGTCATGGACGCGCTCACCCCGGCCGAGCGCGTGTCGTTCGTGCTGCACGACGTGTTCGAGGTGCCGTTCGACATGATCGCCGACATCCTCGACCGGAGCACGGCCGCCACCAAGATGCTCGCCAGCCGGGCGCGGGGACGCCTGCGGTTGGGCACGCCGCCGGCCCAGGAGGCCGACCGCGGCGTCGTCGACGCGTTCCTCGCGGCGGCCGGCAGCGGCGACGTCGCCGCGCTGCTGACCGTGCTCGCGCCCGACGTCGAGCTGACGGCCCGGGGGCAGCAGGGCACCGTCATGATCCGCGGCGCGGGCCAGGTCGCCGGCCAGGCGACGAGCTTCGCCCGCCGGGACGCCGTGGTGCACCCGGCCACCGTGGGCGGCCTGCCGGGTGTGCTGGTCACCGTCGACGGGCGGCCGGTCACCGCGATGGGCTTCGTGGTCACGGACGGCGTCGTCACGGCGATGCACGGCGTGACCGACCCCGTCCGGCTGGGCCAGCTCGTGCCCTCCTGGGTCGGCTAGTCGCGCAGCACGCGCGGGAGCTGCGTCCGCGAGGTGATGCCGAGCTTCGTGAACACCTTGCGCAGGTGGTACTGGACCGTCCGGGCGCTGATGAACAGCCGCGTCGCGATCTCCGGGTTCGACAGGCCCTCGCCGGCCATCCGGGCGATCTGGGCCTCCTGGGTGGTCAGGTGCTGCTCGCTGGTCGCCGGTGACCGCGGGTGGGTGCGCCCGCCGGCGGCGTTCAGCTCGCGCTCCGCCCGCGCCGCGAACGCCGTCGCGCCGATACGGGCGAACGCGTCGTACGCCGTCCGGAGCTGCTCACGGGCGTCGGTGCGGCGCCGCTCCCGGCGCAGCCACTCCCCGTAGAGCAGGTGGGCCCGGGCCAGGTCGACGCGCATCCGGGTCCGCCCGAGATGCTCGATGGCCGCCCGGTAGAGCTTCTCGGCCGCGGCGTCGTCCGACAGCAGGGCCTGCGAGCGCGACTGGATGCCCAACGCCCAGTCGGTCCCGCACGCGGTGCGCATGTCCGACATCAGCGCGAAGACCTCGGCGGCGACCTCCGGCCGGCCCGTGCGCACCGCGGCCTCGACCAGCTCCGGCGCCGGCCAGATCAACGCGCCGGGATCCGCCGGGTACGCCGTGGCCCGTCGCGCCGCCGCCAGCGCCTCCCCGTAGTTGCCGAGGCTGTTGTGCAGCAGCGCGTACGCCCACTCGGCGAAGGTGAGCCCGACACCCTCGCCCCGCCGCGTCACGTCGGCCGTCGTCGTCTCCAGCAGCGCGGCGCCGGCGGCCGCGTCGCCACGGAAGGCGGCCAGGCCCAGCGCGCCGTACGGCGCCAGGCTCCCGCCGGTGGCCTCGGTGATCGCGGTCAGCTCGTCGGTCAGCGCCGCCGCACCGCCCAGGTCGCCGCTCAACAGCAACAGGTACGCCCGCGCGGTCAACGCCAGCGGCAGGTGGCTGAGCACCCCGGTCTCCCGGGCCAGCTCCACGTAGCGGCTGGACAGCTCGTCCCACGCGGCGTCGTCGAAGACCCGCAGCGTGCCCATCACCGCCATCCACATGAAGTCGAGCTCGTCCACGCCGGCCCGCCGGGCACGCGCGGCGGCCAGCCCCGCCCGCAGCACCGGCAGGCCGGCCGCGTACC
>NZ_JBFAIU010000480.1:0-4368 GCF_040654855.1 Asanoa sp. NPDC050611 | reverse complement strand
GCGGGATGTCGGCCAGCCAGTTGTCGACCAGCGTCAGCAGTGCGTCGTCGTGCATGAGCAGCAGCCCCCCGCCGGCCCGGCGGTCGCGGACTCGCTCGCCAGCACGGCCCGCGACCTCCGGACGCGCCTCGCCGAGGTCGCCAACGACCCGACCGCGGGGACGGTGGTCGCCGGCGCCCGTGGCCTCGCGTTGCGGACGGCGTTCGCACTGACCGCCGCGCTGCTCGTCGAGCAGGCCGCCGAGCGGGACGAACTGGCCGAGACGGCGGCCCGGCTCTGGACGCGCCGCCGGCTACGCGGCGAGGACATCGCCATCGACGCGGCCAACTACGCCGACGTCCTCTGCTGACCCGTCAGCACCGGGGCCGGGTAGGTGCGCGCGGAGTGTGAGTGGCTTCACCGATCAGAAATCCTCCGCCACGTCGTCTGTTTCCTTAGCCCGCTCGCACCGGTGGAAGGATTGACGACATGACCGACGCCAGACCGCTGGGCGCCGACGAGGCCACGTTCATCGCGGCGGTCCGCGCCGGGGATACCGCGCAGTTCGCGCTCCTGACCGAGCGCCACCGGCGTGAGCTGCAGGTGCACTGCTACCGGATGCTCGCGAACTACGAGGACGCCCAGGACATGACGCAGGAGACGTTCCTGCGCGCGTGGCACAAGCGGGAGTCGTTCAAGGGCCACGCGGCCCTGCGGACCTGGCTGTACCGGATCGCGACGAACGCCTGCCTCGACTTCCTGGAGAAGCGCAACGACCGCACACCCGTACCGTCCGAGCTGCCGGACCCCGCCTCCGAGGTGGGCTACCTGCAGCCGTACCCCGACCGGATGCTCCCCGAGGACCCGCAGGAATCGGTGGTGGCGCGGGAGACGATCGAGCTGGCGTTCATCGTCGCCGTCCAGCACCTGCCGCCGCGGCAGCGGGCGGTGTTCATCCTGCGCGACGTCGTCGGCTGGCCGGCGTCGAAGGCCGCCGACGCCCTCGAGCTGACCATCGCATCGGTGACCAGTGCGCTGCAGCGGGCGCGTGTGACGATGCGCGAGCAGCTGCCCGACCGCCGCCTCGACTGGCGGAGCCCCGCCGGCCACGAGCTGTCGAATGACGAGCGCGGCGCGGTGAAGTCGTATATCGACGCGCATGAGCGCAACGACCTCGACGGGCTGATGTCCCTGCTGCGCGACGACGTGCGCTTCGCGATGTTGCCCGATCCGGGCACTGTGACCAGGACGGCCAAGGACGCGGTGGAAGGCTGGGTCTCCGGCGGGCTCTTCCAGCGCGGCCACGACGACTGGCGCGGTGTCGCCACGACGCTCAACCGCATGCCAGCCGCCGTGCTCTACCTCCGCACCCCCGACGACCCGGAGTACCGGCTGTTCGCCGTCGCGGTCCTGCACATCGTCGAGGGGAAGATCGCCGAGCTCACCGGATTCGACGCCACCGACAAGCCATGGCTGGGCCTGCCCCCGACACTGTGATCACGCCGTGCTCATCGCCTCGTCTCGTATCGGGTCAGTAGCACGCCGCCGGCAAACGTCCGCGTCTCCACCAGGTTCAGGTTCACCCAGCTGTCCAGGGCCGTGAAGAACGGCCTGCCGCCGCCCAGCAGGACCGGTGCGGTGACCAGCAGGTACTCGTCGATCAGCCCGGCCCGCATCGCCGCTGCGGCAAGTGTGGCGCCGACGATGTCCATAGGCCCGCCGTCTTCGGCCTTGAGCCGGGTGATCTCGGTGACCGCGTCGCCGGTGAACAGGCGGGTGTTCCAGTCGACCGTTCTGGTCGTCGAGGAGAACACCACCTTCGGCAGGTCCCGCCAGCGGCGGGCGAACTCGATGTGCGCCGGTGTGGCGCCGGGCTGCTGGTCGGCGGTCGGCCAGTGGGAGCTCATCTCCTCCCACAGCCTGCGCCCGTACAGCGCCAGGTCGGTGGCGCCCACCCGGTCGGACCACCACTGGAACAGCTCGTCGCTCGGTACGCTCCAGCCGAGGTCGTCGCCGGGCGCGGCGACGTAGCCGTCCAGGCTCACGTTCATACCAAAGATCAGTTTCCGCATCGTGCCAGCCTCCCGTGAGTCGATGTTCACACGTACAGACGGGCGCGGCGCGGAAACCTAATCGGTGCGGCTGGGCTAAGTGCTTACGGCTGCGGCGGTGACCAGAAGCGGGCCAGCGCCGCGGTGGCCGGATCCTCCGACCCCAGCAGTGCCTCCCACCCCGACGACGCCGGGTCCAGGCCCGCATAGGCCGCCAGGTCCGTCGGCTCCGGCACCTCGACCGGCATCATCACCGCGGCCGGATCGGGAGAGCCGAGCGCGGCCGGGTCCGTCCACGGCGAGCCGTCGATCGGCTCCGGGAGCACCGGCCCCAGGTCCAGCGGCGCCGGGAACTCCGGGGCCGGCCACAGCGCGTCCGTGTACGCGGACACGTCGGGATCCGTCCCGAACAGGTCCGTCGCGTCGACCGGGCCGAGGCCGTCCGTGCCGTCGTCGTCCAGGCCCGCGGCCCAGTCGTGGTGATCCGCGACCAGCGCGTCCGGTGCGAACGGGTCCTCCGCGGGCACATCGCTGTCCGGCTCGCCGTTGAAGTCCGGCGCGTCGTCGTGCCCGCCCAGGTCGTCGTGCGGGCCACCACCAGGAAGGTCGACACCGCCCAGGTCCGGGCCGAACGGGTCCGTGTCGTCGGCGTCGAACCCGCCCTCGTGGTGGTGCTGGTGGTCGCCCGCGCCCTCGTATCCGGAGTGGTCGTCGTGGGAATCGTGCCCGTCGCCCCACGTCCAGTCGTCGGTCATGCCGCCGCCTCCCTTCGGTCAGCGGAGCACGACCGATGTCGGCTGAGCTGACCGCGCTCGCTCCACTCGCTCATGGCAGCTCCTGGTCGTCGGTGGTCGCGGCCGGTGCCAGGGTCCGCGCGCGGACCAGGACCGTGTCGACCTGCTTGATGCGGGACCGGATCGCTTCGCGTTCCGCGGCTACCGCCGCGCGGCGCCGGGCCCGTTCGGCCTTGTCGTCCGCCAGGGCCTTGTCGATCTCGGCGATGTGCGCGTCGAGCTGCTGCAGCCGGCGTTCGATCGCGTCGTCGAGCGCCAGCGTCAGCGCGTACTGCAGGTCCGTGAACCTGTGCATGATCTCGTCGGACAGCGCCGCGCGGGCCTCGCTCAGCACGTCGCGCAGCCACAGGCGGGCCTGGGCGCGGTCGCTCTGGGCCCGCCGCCGGTAGAGGATGAACGCCCCGGCCGCCAGGCCCAGGCCCAGGCCGGCCACCGGCACCAGCAGTCCGCCGCCGAGCAGAGCCGACGCGCCCAGCGCCGACGCGCCCGCCATCGCGCCGCGGCCGGCCATGAACGCCATGCCGCCCGCCGACATCGCGATCATCATGTTGTCGGTGCCCGTGTCGCGTGGTGGGCGGCTGGTCAGCGCGTGCCGCAGCGTCGCGTTCAACCGGGCCAGCACGAACTGGAGTTCTTCGGCGCCGAAAACCTGCGCGAGCACCTTTTCGGCGACCTTGCGGAACCGGAACTCGAGGTCCTGCGACAGCCGCACCGACAACGCCTGCAGCGCCGTGTCGAGGTCGCTCGGCAGCGCCTTGAGCTCGTCGCTCTTCGCCTTGTCAATCTTGGACAGCAGGTCGTCCTGGAGCTGCGACACGTACGTCCGCAGCTTCCCGGTCGCCTCCACCCGCGCCCGCTGCGTCTCCGTGTTGAGCGTCAGCGACCACTGCCGCGACTCGGTGCGCTTGCGGGCCGCGAGCGCGGAACGGTCGGCCCGCGCCTTGGCCACGTCGGCCGGGTCCGGATCGGTCGCGGTCAGCCGCTCACCGGCCCGCAGGTCCAGCCGCACCAGCTCGCTGCGCACCGCCCGCAGCAGGTTGGCCTGCCGCAGCAGGTGCCCCTTGCCGGCCAATTCGATCAGCGCGTGCTGCAGCGGTGCGATCCGGGACTCGCGGACCAGCTCCGTGCCCGCGTCGCCCGGCAGGGTCATCGACAGCTGCGCCAGCCGCGCCGACACCGCGAACCACGGTGCCTGCGCGAACCGCGGCGCGTGCGTCTGCAGCTGGGCGCGGTCGTCGGCGAGGATCGTGCGCCAGCCGGGGTACGCGTCGGTCTTCGTCAGCGCGAACACCACCACGTTGACCCGCTTGCTGGCCTCGATCAGGAACTCCAGCTCGGGGCGGGTGAACGGCCCGGACGCGTCGACCACGAACAGCAACGCGCCGGCCTGCGCGGCCGCGTCGAGGGCGACCTCGGCGTGCAGCGGGTCCAGGCCGCCGGTGCCGGGCGGACGCCCGTCAGCACGTCCGCGCCTCACTGGCGCGCTAGCGGCGGGACGCCAGGGCGGCGAAGACGCATCGCCACGTCGGGAACTCGGGCTGCCA